>NZ_JBKJPP010000170.1:0-9870 GCF_046595215.1 Lapillicoccus sp.
GTGGCCGGGGGGCGGGTCGGGGCGGGGCCGGATAGGGTCGGCAGGGTCCGTACCTCGAGGAGCCGGCGATCCCGGTGTCCGCGAATCGACCGTGGGAGAGACATGACGCACCAGCTCATCCAGACCGAAACGACTCGGCGACAGCTGCTGGCCATGGCGACCGTCGGAGGCGCCGGCGTCCTCGGCGTCGTCTCCGCCCGCCCGGCGAGCGCCAGCGGCCGCGAGGACGAGCACGAGCACGACGGCAGCAAGGACTACACCCTCACGGTCCTCGGCACGACCGACCTGCACGGCAACGTCTACAACTGGAACTATTACACGAACGCGGAATACGACGACAGGGCCCACAACGACATCGGCATCGCCAAGGCCGCGACGCTGATCAAGGCCATGCGTGCGGAGCGGGGCGCCGAGAACTGCCTCACGCTCGACGCCGGCGACACGATCCAGGGCACACCGCTGGCCTACTACTACGCCAGGATCGAGCCGATCGGGGGCCGCGTCATCCACCCGATGGCCGCCGCCATGAACGCTGTCGGCTACGACGCCGCCGCGCTGGGCAACCACGAGTTCAACTACGGCCTGGACACGCTGCGGACGTTTGAGCGCCAGTGCAACCACCCGCTGCTCAGCGCCAACACGGTCGACTGGCGCACGGGCGTGCCGATCTTCCGGCCGTATGTCATCAAGACCGTCAAGGTGCACGGTCAGAAGCCGATCAGGGTCGGCATCCTCGGCCTGGTCACCCCAGGCGTGGCGATCTGGGACAGGGCCAACGTCGAGGGCAAGGCCAGGTTCCCGGGGATCGTCGAGCAGGCCAAGGTGTTCGTGCCCCGGCTCAAGCGGGCCGGCGCCGACGTCATCATCGTCTCGTGCCACTCCGGAGCCGACACGTCGTCCTCCTACGGCGACGCGCTGCCCTACCCCGAGAACGCGAGCACCCTCCTGGCGCAGCAGGTCCCGGGCATCGACGCGATCCTCGTCGGGCACGCGCACAAGGAGATCCCGCAGCGCCAGGTCGCGAACCTCACGACCGGCAAGCAGGTGCTCATCTCCGAGCCCCTCTACTGGGGCATGCGGGTGACCGTCATGGACCTCAGGCTGACGAAGGTCAAGGGGTCCTGGGTCGTCAACGACAAGGCCTCGAGCGCCGCGCTGCTCAACTCCAACACCGCCCCTGAGGATCCCGAGATCGCGGCGCTGATCCGCCCGGCCCACCAGAAGGTCCTCACCTACGTCAACGGCGTCGTCGGCACCTCCACCCAGGCCATGTCTGCGGCTACCTCGCGCTACGAGGACACCGCGGCGATGGACTTCATCAACTACGTCCAGGGCGGCGCCGTCCGCAAGGCCCTGGCCGGGACGGCCAACGCCGCCACCCCGATCCTGTCGATCGCGGCCCCGTTCAACGCCGCGGCGGCGATCCCGGCGGGCGACGTTACGGTGCGCGACGTGGCCGGTCTTTACATCTTCGACAACACGCTGATCGGGATCACCTTCTCCGGCGCGCAGGTCAAGGCCTACCTCGAGAAGTCGGCGGAGTACTTCAAGCAGATCACGGGCACCGGACCGTTCGCGCCAGCCGTCGTGACGAACGCGGTCACCCCGACCGCGCCCAACGGCACCCCCGACTACAACTACGACATCATGGGCGGGCTGGATGCCCCGCTGACCTATGACATCGACATCGCCGAGGCGCCGGGCTCGCGGATCCGCAACCTCAGGTATGCCGCGTCCCCGATCGACCAGAACGCCACCTTCGTCATCGCCATCAACAACTACCGCCAGTCCGGCGGCGGTGGCTTCCCGGGGGTGACGACGGCTCCGGTCGTCTACAACGCCCAGGTCGAGATCCGCCAGCTGATCATCGACTGGGTGTCGGCGAACAAGACCATCGACGCCTCCGTCTTCTCCAGGCCTGACTGGAGGCTCGTCTCCAAGGGCGCACCCATCACCGTCACCGGCTGATCCGGGCCGCTCAGGTCGCCACCACGGGCTCGCCCACCAGGACGACCCCAGCACCCCTCAGCTCACGCAGCGCCCGGTCCGTGGTCTCCCGGGCCACTCCCGCAGTGAGGTCAAGGATCACCCGCGTCGCGAATCCCTCCCGCACGGCGTCGAGGGCCGTCGCTCGCACACAGTGGTCCGTGGCGATGCCGACGACGTCGACGACCTCGATCTCGTTCTCCCGCAACCACTCCGCCAGACCGACCTGCGTGCCGGACCGTCCGGCATACCCCTCGAAACCGCTGTAGGCGGCGGTGTGGCGGCCCTTGCGGAAGATGGCGTCCGCCTGCGCCACCGCCTGCTCGACGGCGGGGTGGAAGTCGCCGCCGCCGGTGCCGATCCGACAGTGCGCGGGCCAGCTGTCGACGTAGTCGGGGTGGTCCGAGAAGTGTGCGCCCGGGTCGTCGTGCCAGTCGGCGGTGACGACGAGCGTCGAGTAGTCATCGCCGTGGTCCCGGACGTGGTCGTCGATCCTCCGAGCGACGTCGGCGCCCCCTCCGACGGCGAGGGACCCGCCCTCGCAGAAGTCGTTCTGGACGTCGACGATGATGAGGGCACGGCGCTCGGTCATGACACCCACGCTACCCAGCAGGTCAGCAGGTCAGCAGGTCAGCTGCCCGGGGCAGCCAGGCGCGACTCGAGCTCGGTGAGCCGCTCGTCCAGGTGGCGCCGCAGCTCCGTCACGGCCTCGCGCAGCTCCCCGGTGCTCGCGGCCTGGTACTCCCGCTGCAGCTCGACGTTGAAGGTGCCTCCGGGCTGGAGCTCCGCCAGGCGCACCTCCCCCGGTCCGTCGGCGCCCTGCTTGTGCAGCGCCGTGCTGAGCTCGTGGTCACGCAGGCCCACCCGGCGCACGGCCTGCTCGTCGATCGTGCCGTCCCGCACGAGCACGGTCGGTGACCCCTCGAAGATCCGCTCGGTGCGCGGACCGAGGAAGGCGATGCGGTCGACCACCGCGTTGAACACCACGAGCACGACGGCACCGAGCAGGCCCCCGATGAGTGAGTTGTCCGGACCGATGATGGCGTTCTGGACGACGTTGGACAGCAGCAGGACGACGACGAGGTCGAAGGAGTTCATCTGGGCGAGGGTCCGTTTGCCGAAAAGGCGGATGACGAGGGCGATGGCCAGGTAGACGCCGATCGTCCGGATGACCTTCTCCGTCGGCGGGATCTGGAACGCGAACATGCTGGTCCAGATCGAGTCATCGGTGGGCACGAGCGACAACATGGCAAACCTCCTGGGCGCGGACGTGATCGAGGCGGACCCTATGGCCTCTCGCTGGGAGGAGGCTCGGACGGGCCGGGCACGTCAAGGGCCGCGAGCCGCAGCTCGAGGAAGGCCCGCTCCCGCTCGTTGTCGACCAGCTCCAGTGCGGCCCGGTATGCCGCGGCCGCCTCCGCGCGCCGTCCGAGACGTCGCAGGAGGTCGGCCCTGGCTGCCGGGAGGTAGTGATATCGCGACAGCGCGATCTCGTCGAGATCATTCAGAGACCTCAGCCCGGCCGTGGGCCCGTCCCGAAAGCCCACGGCGATGGCGCGGTTGAGCCCGACTACCGGCGAGGGCCAGGCCAGCAGCAGCAGGTCGTAGAGCGTGACGACCCCACGCCAGTCGGTCTGCGCCACCGACGCTGCCCCGGCATGGAGCGCGGCGATGGCTGCCTGCAGGACGAATCGCCTCGGCCGGCCGGCGCGCAGCGCATCCCGGACGAGCAGACCTCCCTCCGCGATGCGGCCCCGGTCCCACGTGCTGCGGTCCTGGTCCTCGAGCGGGACGAGGGCGCCGGTCTCGTCGACCCGGGTCGAGGCCCGGGCGCCGGACAGGACCATCAGCGCGAGCAGCCCGCGCAGCTCCCCCTCGTCGGGCATGAGGTCGAGGAGGGTGCGGGTGAGCTCCATCGCCCGAGCGGTGAGGTCGGGGCGAAGGAGCGCCTCCCCCGTCGGCGCGGTGTGACCGCTCGTGAAGACGAGGTGCAGGACGGTGAGGACGGCATCGAGTCGCTCGGCGAGCTCGTGCCCGACGGGGACGCGGTAGGGGATGCGTGCTCCCGCGATCTTCTTCTTCGCCCGGGTGACCCTCGCGGCCATCGTCGCCTCGCTGACGAGGAACGCGTGCGCGATCTCCTGCGTCGTGAGGCCGCAGACGAGGCGCAGCGTCAGCGCCACCTGGGCCTCCCGCGCGAGCGCCGGGTGACAACAGGTGAAGACGAGCCGCAGCCGGTCGTCGGCGATCTCCTCGGCAACGCCGTGGCACGGGGCGGGGACGTCAGCCTCGAGCTCGACGAGCAGGGGCAGCTTGCCGCGCAGCGCGGCGGCCCGGCGGTGGTGGTCGACGGCCCGGTGGCGGGCCGTCGTGGTCAGCCAGGCCCCGGGATTCGGGGGGACGCCGTCCCGCTGCCAGGTCTCGAGCGCCCGCAGGTAGGCGTCCTGTGTGCACTCCTCAGCGAGGTCCAGACCACCCGCGACGCGCACCGTCGCGGCGAGCACCCTCGCCCACTCGCGCCGGTGCGCCTCGGCCAGGGCGCGGGCGACCTCGTCGCTGACCGGGGCCACGGCAGCGGTCAGCTCCCGTCGAAGACCATGACCGGGCGGACCTCGACGCCACCGAACCGTGCCGGCACGGCCTTGGCGATCTCCAGCGCGTGGTCGAGGTCGGCGGCCTCGATGACGTAGTAGCCGCCGAGGATCTCCTTGCTCTCCACGAACGGGCCGTCCGTGACGACGTCGCCACGGATCGTCGTCGCCGTGTCGGCGTGATGGAGGGCGTTGCCGCCCTTGAGTTCGGCGCCGTACTTCTCGCTGAACCGGCCGTGCGCCTCCATCACCTCGGTGTAGACGTTGGGGCCGGCGTTC
This sequence comes from Lapillicoccus sp., assembly GCF_046595215.1. Classification (NCBI taxonomy): domain Bacteria; kingdom Bacillati; phylum Actinomycetota; class Actinomycetes; order Micrococcales; family Intrasporangiaceae; genus Lapillicoccus; species Lapillicoccus sp. The sequence goes on from NZ_JBKJPP010000170.1 coordinate 4,857, forward strand.
TTGTAGTCGTTCTCGTTCTCGTAGATGAGCACCAGGTATTCAGCCATGCGGATGATCACTCCTCGATCGGTGGTTGCTTGACATTCTCTCCACGAACGGCCGCGACCGGAATCGACAGATCGGGCCATCGACTTCGGGGCGTCTCCCCGTCGGCGTCAACGTCATCGCTCGGGCTCGGGCTCGTAGAGCGTCGGGATCGCCGCCTCTCCGCGCTGCAGCCGCAGCGCCGCCCGGGGCAGCTCGGCCAGGGCGGCCGCATGGCGCGCACGGGCCTCGTGGATGTCCTGGGGTCCGACGACCTCGCCGCCGCGCACGAGCTCGGTCATCAGGGGTCGGTCGTTGCCGTCATTCCGCGGCAGGTCACCGACGCCGATGACCTCGGCCTCGGCGACGCCCCGGACGTTCATCCGTCGTAGGGCCCACTTGCGCCCGCCCACCGACCTCTTGTCCTTGCTCCTCTTCTCGACCGGCTCCATCACGCCGTCCTCGGTGGTCCGGGCGACGAGCTTGTAGACCATGCTCGCCGTCGGGGCGCCCGATCCGGTGACCAGCTCGGTGCCGACGCCGTAGCCGTCCACCGGCCCCGCAGCCAGGCCGGCGATGGCGAACTCGTCGAGGTCGGAGGTGACGATGATCTTTGTCCCGGTCGCGCCGAGGTCGTCGAGCTGGGCCCGCACGTCGCGGGCCTGGCTGAGCAGGTCGCCCGAGTCGAGCCGGACGGCCCCCAGCCCCGGACCGGCGACCTCGACCGCGGTCAGGACCCCGGTCGGGACGTCGTAGGTGTCCACGAGCAGGGTCGTGCCCGCGCCGAGGCTGTCGACCTGCGCCTGGAAGGCCTGCCGCTCGTCGTCGTGCACGAGCGTGAAGGCGTGGGAGGCGGTGCCTGCGGTGGGCACGCCGTAGCGGCGCCCGGCCTCGAGGTTGCTCGTCGCCGCGAACCCCGCGATGTATGCCGCGCGGGCGGCGGCCACTGCGGCCACCTCGTGCGTGCGCCGGGACCCCATCTCGATGCAGGGCCGCTCACCGGCGGAGACGGTCATGCGCGAGGCAGCGGACGCGATCGCGGTGTCGTGGTTGAAGATCGACAGGATGAGCGTCTCGAGGACGACGCCCTCGGCGAAGGTCGACTCGACCACGAGCACCGGTGAGCCGGGGAAGTAGCACTCGCCCTCGGCATACCCGCTGACGTCGCCGGTGAAGCGGTAGCCCGCGAGCCAGTCGCACGTGGCCTCGTCGACGACCCCGGTGCGGCGCAGCGCCTCGACCTCCGGATCACCGAATCGGAACTGCCCGAGGGCGTCGAGGAAGCGGCCCGTGCCGGCGAGCACGCCGTAACGGCGCCCGTCCGGCAGCCGACGGGCGAACGCCTCGAAGACGCAGCGCCGGTGTGCCGCCCCGCTGCGCAGGCTCGCCTGCAGCATCGTCAGCTCGTAGTGGTCCGTCAGCAGGGCGGTGCTCGTCACGCCGGACAGCCTATGGTGGGGCCGTGTCCATTGCCCCCGTTGAGGAACAGCGCACCTCGACCTCCGAGCTGACCGACGAGCTCGTCGAGGCGGACACCCCGTGGATCACGCTGGTCTGGAACGACCCGGTCAACCTCATGTCCTATGTCACCTACGTCTTCCAGTCCTACTACAACTACCCCCTGCCCAAGGCCGAGAAGCTGATGATGGACGTGCACACCAAGGGTAAGGCGGTCGTCGCGAACGGTCCCCGCGAGGCGATGGAGCGCGACGCCGAGGCCCTGCAGGGATACGGGCTGTGGGCGACCTTCGAGAAGGACGACTAGGCGTGGCGCGGGCCTTCAAGCGCAAGGGCGAGCTCTATGTCGCGAGGATGGACGAGATGGAGCGCAGCGTCGTCGCGGGCCTGATGGACCAGACGCGCCACCTCCTCGCCCCGCCCGAGCGGGTGTCGACGGGTGACCCCTTCGAGGACCTCGTCGCCGGGCTCGGGGAGTCGATGGGCGCGCAGGACGGGGTGCTCGAGACCCCCGACGAGCCCGAGCACCGCGACCCGGCCCTCGACCGGCTGCTGCCGACGGCCCACCGCGGGGACGACCAGATCGCGGCGGAGTTCCGGCGGCTGACCGAGCACGACCTGCGCGACCGCAAGGCCACCAACCTCGCCACCGCCGTGACGGCGTTGCGCCGGGCCACGGGCGAGCGCCTCGAGCTGACCCGGGCCGAGGCCGAGGCGACGGTGATCGCGCTCACGGACACCCGCCTCCTGCTCGGCGAGCGGCTCGGCCTGCGCACCGACGAGGACGCCGCAGCCCTCGAGGGACGTCTCGCCGGGCTCGACGAGGACGACCCGGCCATCTACGCCGTGTCCTACTACGACTTCCTCACCTGGCTCCAGGAGTCGCTCACCTCGGCCCTCATGGGGCGAGGGATCTTCGGATAGGACCACACAGATGCTCGTCGAACCGGATGACCTCACCGCACCGGACGTCCTGCGCCTCGTGCAGCGAAACTGGGGCGTCAAGGCGCTCACCACGGTGCACCTGCCGCGGGGGGCCCGAGCCTCCCACTGGGTCTGCGGCGCCGCACGCCGACCGCGCTGGCTCGCCACGGCGGACGACGTCTCCGCACCCGGGCGGCAGTCAGAGCTGGAGGACGCGTATGCCGCGGCGAGGCACCTCGCCGGGTCGGGCCTGCACTTCGTTGTCGCGACCATCCCGGCCGTGGACGGGTCGACCGGGGTCCGCCACGGGCGGCACCTGCTGACGCTGACGGCATACCTCGAGGGAGAGTCCGGGCCCGGCGAGTATGCCGACGACAACCAGCGCGCCCTGATCGCCCGTGAGCTCGGCACCCTGCACGCTGCACCCCGGCCCCCTGGCGTGCGCGAGTGGCGGGCAGACCTGCCCGGTAGCCGTCAGCTGGCCGAGCTGCTGGAGACGGTCGACGGCGCGCCGTGGGACTCGGGCCCCTTCGGTGAGTCCGTGCGGATCGCGTTGCGCGACAGCCGGACCCATCTGGTGGGACTGCTGTCGCGGTTCGATGTCCTGGTCGAGCACGCCCTGCGCCGACGAGATCGGTGGGTCCTCACCCACGGCGAACCGCACACCGCGAACGTGCTCTGGCGGCTCGGTGGACCGGTGCTCGTCGACTGGGAGTCCCTGCGCGTCGCCCCCCGGGAGCGAGACCTGCGCACCCTGTTGCGCGATGCCGACGGCGCCGAACCGCTGTCCGCCTATGTCGGCATGGGTGGCTCCGCGGATCTCGACGCGGACATGGTCGAGCTCTTCGACCTCGAGTGGTGGCTCCAGGAGACCGCCCTGCTCGCGATCCGCTTCTCGACCCACCACGAGGGCGACGCCGACGAGGTCCGGTCCCACCGCGCATTCGTCGACGAGGTCCTGCCGAGGGTGGCCCGCACCCGGAGGTGACCCAGGCCGGGCCGTCCGGTGAGTGTGACCGAGGCGACGTGCCCCGCGTGCCGTGGTGGCGGGCTGCCGTCCCTATCCTTCTGGGGTGGCAGACGCTCCCATCGGGATCTTCGACTCGGGCTACGGTGGGCTCACCGTCGCCCGCGCGGTCCTCGACCAGCTGCCCCACGAGTCGCTTGTCTACTTCGGCGACACGGCGCGCGCGCCCTACGGCCCGCGTCCGATCGCCGAGACCCGCCGGTTCGCGCTCGAGTGTCTCGACCGGCTCGTCGACCACGGGGTGAAGATCCTCGTCATCGCCTGCAACACGGCGAGCGCCGCCGTGATCCACGACGCCCGGGAGCGCTACGACGTGCCGGTCGTCGAGGTGATCCGACCGGCGGTCCGTCGGGCGGCGTCGGCGACGCGCACCGGTCGGGTCGGGGTGATCTCGACGCTTGGCACGCACACGTCCAAGGCCTATCTCGACGCTTTCGCGGCGGCCCCGCAGATCGAGGTCATCAGCCAGCCCTGCCCGCGGTTCGTCGAGTTCGTCGAGGCGGGCGTCACGGGCGGCACGGAGCTCATCGCCGTGGCGCGGGAGTACCTCGAGCCGGTTGCCGACGCTGGTGTGGACACGCTCGTCCTCGGCTGCACCCACTACCCGCTCCTGACGGGGGTCATCTCCTACGTCATGGGGGACGAGGTCACGCTGGTCTCGTCCGCCGAGGAGACCGCCAAGGACGTCTACCGGGTCCTCGCCGACGGCGACCTGCTCCGCCCGGACGACTTGGCGCCACCGAGCCTCGCGTTCTCGACGACCGGTGACGCGGGCGAGTTCCGGCGGCTGGCCCGGCGGTTCCTGGGGCCCGAGGTCGAGACCGTCTTCGGCAACCGGGCCGGGGCGTCGTGAGGGTGACCGTTGTCGGGTGCTCCGGTTCCTTCGCCGGGCCCGACTCCCCGGCCTCGAGCTATCTCGTGCGCGCCAAGCACGAGGGGCGCACCTGGAACCTTGCGCTCGACATCGGCGCCGGCGCCCTGGGGTCGCTGCAACGCCACCTGGACCCGCGCGACCTGGACGCCGTCGTGCTCAGCCACCTGCACCCCGACCACTGCATCGACCTGTGCGGGCTCTACGTCGTACAGCGCTACCACCCGGAGGGGGCGTCTCGGCCGCTGCCGGTCTACGGACCGACGGGGACAGGCAGGCGGATGAGTGAGGCCTACGGCCTGGCCGACCCCCACGCCATGGACGCGGAGTTCGACTACCGGGACCTCGTCGACGGCCGGCCGATCGTGGTCGGTCCGTTCACGATCACCCCGTATGCCGTGAACCACCCGATCGAGGCCTACGGCGTGCGCGTCGAGGCCGACGGGGTGGTGCTCGCCTACACGGGGGACACGGACACCTGCGACGCGCTGACGCCGCTCATGACCGGCGCCGCGCTCGTCCTGGCCGACTCGGCGTTCGTCGAGGGCCGCGACACCGCCCCGGGCATCCATATGACCGGTGCGCAGTGCGCGCGCGCTGCGGTCGCGGCCGGGGGAGTGCAGCGGCTCATGCTCACCCACATCCCTGCCTGGAACGACCCCGAGGTATGCCGCGCCCAGGCCGCGGCGCACTGGCCCGGAGTCGTCGAG
>NZ_JBKJPP010000148.1:0-22864 GCF_046595215.1 Lapillicoccus sp.
CAGCCCAACAACCATCCTGGTCGCGAAGCAGGCTCTCGTCGTTGCCCCTCGGCTCGACGGCACACCAACCCACGTGGACGCCGTCGAGGTGGGCGACGAGTCCGCCCGTCTCGGGGCTGCCGGGGTCGCCGCGCGAGGTCTGGTCTCGGAGGCGGTGTGCTCGCTCCTCGAGCGGCGTCGACCCGAAGGACTCCCGCGGCGCCATCTTGTAGCGGTGGCACTGGCACCGTGAGGCCCGACCACGTGTGCCGAAGATCGCCTGCACGGCGCCCTGTCAGTCCTCGGCGGCCACTGCAGCAAGGAGCCGGGCGAGTTCGATCGGCTTGCTGACCATGGGCCAGTGGCCCGAGTCGATGTCGACGAAGTCAAGGTGCTTGGCTTTGGCGAGCTCGGGCACGTCACCGGCGTCGATCCACTCTTGAGCTTGGGCGGGGGTGAACTCGGGGCACACGAGCACGACCGGGACGTCGAACCGTCGCTCGTCCACCAGACGCACCACACCCTTGGTCACCCCCTCGGGAACGGGGATCGCAGCAGACGCGATGCTGCGCCTGGCCTCCTCGTCGAGGTCAGCAGAGTCTGGCCCCTCGAACGGGCCCCAGCCGGGGAAGGGCACGACGCCGTCCCCAGGCTCGAAGAAGTCGGCGTAGGGCTCCCCGTCGGCGGACGGGAAACCGCCGATGAGGGCGACTTTCGCCACCTTCTCCGGTCGCGCGTCGGCGGCCAGCCAAGCCAGGGTGCAGGCGGCGGAATGCCCCACCACCATGGGCCTTTCGGACGCTGAGTCCACGGCGGCGAGCACCGCGCCAACCTGGTCACCGAGCGTGGCGGACGCGGATCCGTCACCCTGACCCGGGAGGGTGAGCGCCACGGGGCGGTGGCCGAGTGCCTCGAGCGCGGGCACGACGTCGTCCCATACGGATCCGTCGAGCCACAGGCCAGCAATGAGCAGGATGTGCATGATCAGTTCTCTTTCTCCAGTGAGGTCAGGTCACGTTCGGCATACAGCCGGTGCTCCCATTCCTCGTTGAGGACGACGCGGAGACACTCCTTCACGGGGACGCGTTCTTCCCGGGGCGAGCCAGGCGCAGTGCTCGACACCTCGCTGGCGAGGCGCTCAGTGGTCAGTGATTCCATGACGCCTCGGACCATCGCCTGGCGATGACCGCGCACCGCGACCACGTCGTCCAGCGAAGGTTGTGCCTCGCGGTCCCACGGGACGCCGTCCCAGCCCGGCGCCTCGTCCCAGGGCAGATCCAAGGGATGCCACGGCGAGGCGTTGCCGTCGATGAGCAGGCCCACCCAGGCAGCGGTGGCGAAGTTGAGGTGCCGCAACCTCTCTATGAAAGACCACTCCTCGTCGACGCTGCGGTGAAGCGCTGCCTCGGGCAACGTCCTCGCTCGCGCGAGGGTGCCCTCCCACAGCCGCTCCAGGACCACCCACGCCTCCCGGAACCCCGCACTGTCGTCAGGACGAATCTTCGCGCGGTCGGGCGTACGGCCGTTCAGTTCGGCATCGATGAGCGGGGTGATGTCGACGCCGTTCACGCCAACGTTCCGCAACTCGCCGCGGATCTCGACGTCGACCAGCTCGACGCCGCTGAGGCGACACCCCTGCAACAGGGACGCACGCACCCGTGTCCCGCTGAGCTCGACGTCGCGCATGGCAGCAACGTTGAGGTACACCTGCGTGAAGGTGGCCCCCCGCAGGTCGACGCGCTCAAAGCACGCCCCGGAGAGGTCTTGCTCGCGGGATTCGGTCACACGCAAAATGCTAGAGCGAGTTCCGGACGATCTGCTTCCGGTCCGGCTCGCCGCCTTCCAGGCTGCTCGTGTGCCGGCCGACCTCAGCCCCACCGCACGAGCTCTGCGTGTCCTCGAGATCCTCCAGACCCACCCCGGCGCGACGGCCGACGAACTCGCCCAGCGCTTGGGTGTCACGGAGCGGGCCGCGCGTCGCTACGTCGGGATCCTCCGGGAGGCGGGCATCCCCGTCGAGTCTGCCCGGGGCCGCCACGGCGGGTACCGGCTCGGGCGCGAGGCTGCCTCCGGTCGTCTTCACGCCGGCTGAGGCACTTGGTCTGGTCAGGACGGTGCTCGACGGCCAGCCCGCAGCCGCCGACGTCGACGACCTCGTCGGTTCTGCCCTGGGAAAGGTCATTCGAGCGCTGCCCGAGAGCGTCGGCACGCAAGCGTCGGCGCGCAAGCGGCGGCGCTGCGAGAGCACGCGTCAGCTGCGCCCGACCGGTCCTCGGCCCGTCCAGATCCCGCCACCACCAGCGCACTCGTCGCTGCCGTCGCGGCCCGACATCGCGTGCTGGTCACGTGTCGCAGCGAGTCCAGCAACGAGTGGCAGGCCGAGGTGGACCCCTGGGCAGTGGTCGTCCGCTACGGGCGGTGGTACCTCCTGTGTCATTCCCATCGCGCGGACGCGATCCGGACCTGTCGGGTCGACAGGGTCCGAGCGGTCCCGCGGACCGCGCACGAGTTCGAGCCTCCCAACGGCCTCGACCCGGTGGCCGCACTGGAAGAGAACCTGGGCACTGGGTGGGAGTTCCCCACCCGCGTGGTGTTCGACGCTCCCATGGCCGAGGTGGCGCCGTGGATCCGGCCTCCCATGGGACGGCTTGAACCATCGGGAGACGGGTGCGTGCTCGTCGCCAGCACGAGCAGTCCGGCGATGTACGCGCCGGAGTGGTTGGCGAGCGTGCCGTTCGCCTTCCGCGTCGGTGGCGGGCCAGAACTGCGTGCCGCGGTCGCGACTTCGCTTCGCGTCTCGCTGCCGCCCTGGAGGACCAGCCCCGACAGCCCTGTCGAAGGACGTGGTCGAGTCACAGCACAGCGGACGAAGCGTGACAGTGACCGTCCGACCCCTCCCACCGCAGTCGCCTCGCCAGCGCTCTACGGTGCACGTTGCCTTGACGTCAGTCGCTTGTCCCCACCATCGCAACCCTGCTCCGGGGTGCCCGAGAAGGGCGCGGGACGGGCGCCAACCCCTCAGAGGTGCGCCCCGCAGCGGCGCACGGCGAGGAGTGTCAGCGCGCGGGTCACGGCGAGGACCTCGTCGAGGTCGACCTGCTCCCGCGGCGCGTGGGCCAGCCTCACGTCTCCGGGCCCGTAGTGGAGGGTCGGGATCCCGCCGAGTCCGGCATACAGGCGCAGGTCGCTGCCGTAGGGGACTGCGGCGGGAGGGGGTGTGGGCCCGCCCGTGTCTCGCACTGCCGCCTGGACCTCGTCGACGAGGGGGTGCCCCGGGGCCAGTGAGCCGCTCGCGAACTGGCCACCGGGCCAGCTGACCACTGGCGGATGGTCCCGCAACCAGGGGTCGGCGGCCGCTGCCGCGGCGACGGCGACCTCGAAGACGCTTCGGGCGGCGTGCGGGTCCTCGCCGAGGCGGACGCCGAACCGGCCGTGGGCGCTGAGCAGGTCGGGCACGGTGCTGGACCAGTCGCCGGACCTCAGGATGCCGACCGAGATGGGGTAGGGGACGGGGTTGTCCCCGAAGAGGGGGTCGACGTCGGTGTTGCGGTGGCTCTCGAGCTCGGTCAACGCCCGGTGCAGCGGCAGGTAGGCGTCGACGGCCGAGAAGCCCTCGTAACGGGTGCTGCCGTGCGCGGCCCGGCCCGGGACGGAGAGCTCGAACGTCAGCGCCCCGGCCGCCGCCGTGACCAGGCGCCCAGACGTCGGTTCGGTGATGACCGCGGCGTCACCGCCGTGACCGCGCAACAGCGTCGCAAAGGCACCCAGACCACCGTCCTCCTCGCTGACCACGCTGTGCAGGGCGAGGGGGCGCTCGAGCGCGAGGCCGCTGCGTCGCAGGGCGCGGACGACGCCGATGTTGGCGGCCACGCCCGCCTTCATGTCGCAGGCACCGCGACCGTGCAGGACCCGGCCCACGAGCCGTGCGGCGAAGGGGTCGTGCTCCCAGCGCGCCCGGTCGCCGACCGGCACGACGTCGATGTGCCCCTGGAGTACGAGCCCGGGCGGGGCCTCACCGCCAGTGGAGGCGACCAGTCCGTGCCCCTCGACCCGGTCGGCCTCGGCGCCGGGGAAGTGGGCGTGGGCCCGCAGGGTCTCCAGGTCGAGGTCCCACGCGTCGACCTCGAGACCCTCGGTCTCGAACAGTGCCGCCAGCAGGTGCTGCAGCTCGGACTCGGCGTCCGTCCCCGTGACGCTCGGGACGCGCACCATCTCCACGAGCGTGCGGACGATCTCGTCCTCGTCGAGCGCAGCCAGGGCCCGCGTCTCCGCGTCGGTCAGGGTCACGGGACTCATCGTGCCCTGCCCGGAGTCCTCTCCGCAGTCCCGCCCCGAGTCCCGTCCGGCTGTGACTGCTCACCCTCCGGAATGCCCGCGAGCAGGGCGACGAGGTCCTTCTCCCGCGGCAGCCTCGGATGGACCGTGACACCCGTCTGGGCATAGTAGAACGCGGCGTCGACCTGGCCGACCGGCAGGTCACGCAGCCGGGCGTAGGCGAGGGCGTAGGCCCCCAGCTGCAGCGCCCGGGTCCGTGCCCGGGCGCGCTGCGGCTCGACCCCGGTCTTCCAGTCGACGACGGTGTAGCCACCGTCGTCGCGGGCGAAGACGGCGTCGATCCGGCCGCGCAGCGCGAACCCGTCGAGGTTGGTCTCGATGGCGATCTCGATGGCCTCGGGGATCCGGTCGGCCCACTCGCTCGCGAGGAACAGCTCCTTCATCCGCGGCAGGTCCTCGTCGTCGGGGGCCTCGTCGTCGGCGCTGCCCGGCAGGTCGAACAGGTCGACCATGGCCGCCTTGGCGTAGTGCTCCTCGACCCAGGCGTGGAACGCGGTGCCGCGACGCGCGGCGAGCGCCGGCTCGGACGGCATGGGCCGTCGCAGGGACATCGCGAAACGGTCGGGATCGGAGGCGAGCTGGACGACGGCCGAGGCCGACAGGTGGCGGGGCACCTGGACGGCGGTGTCGCCGCGGCGACGGCTGGCGTCTCGCTCGGCCAGGAGCAGGGTCAGGTCCTCCTCGGTCTCGCGGTCGAGCTCGCTGGTGAAGCCGTGCTCGCCCATGGCGTCGCTGACCCGGTCGACGGCCCTGGCCAGCTCGGCTCGACGCTCGGCCATGGGGTCGTGTGGCCACGGGGACCGGTGTGGCTCGGCCAACCGGGGGTTGGCGGGGTTGGCGTCACCGACCTTCTGCGGCATCGGGGCCCACACCGCCCTGGTGATGGTGAGACCGGTGTCGGCCAACAGCTCCTCGAGGAAGGGCGACGTCACCTTGGGTGTCGCGGCATCGGCCCACACCGGCGCCGTGAGCAGCAGTGCCGACCGGGCCCGGGTGAGGGCGACGTAGGCGAGCCGGCGTTCCTCGGCCACGGCGTGCAGGCCCCCCGCGACGGCGAAGGACTCGAAGCCGTCCTTGAGTGCCTGCCAGTCGGCGGCCGTGCGCCAGCCGAAGACCGGCAGGCCGTCGGCGTCGCCCCGCAGGTCGTAGGGCACACCGTCGGCGCCCACGCACCACCCCTTGTCCCTGGGCTCGGCCACGACCCACCGGCCGTCCTTCCACGTGCTCGGGGCGCCGCCCTCGCGGGCGGGAAAGGACGCGTCGACCAGGCCCGGGACGGCGACGCAGTCCCACTCGAGCCCCTTCGCCGCGTGGACGGTGAGGACCTGGACGGCGTCCACCGAGCTCTCGATCGTCGGTGCGTCCAGCCCCCGCTCCTGCTCGACCGCGGCATCGAGCCAGGCCAGGAAGCCGCTGAGGGTGGGGCGGTCCGCCGACATCGAGAACGTGCCAGCCACGTCCGCGAAGGCGTCGAGGTGGGCCCGCGCCGTGGTGAGGGTGTGCTCGGGTCGCGCGAGGACCTCGATGTCGAGGCCAAGGGCCCGCTCGGCCTCCCCGGCGAGCTCGGCCAGCGGCAGTCCGGTCAGGCGGCGCAGGCTGCGGATGATGTGGCTCAGCCCCCGCAGCCGCTCGAGGCCGGTCTCGGAGATGCGCTGGCCCTCGGGCCCGTGCCAGCCGGGCTGCGGCAGGTCGTCGAGGGCCTCGATGATGCTGGCCCGGTCGGAGCTCTCCGGTGCCTGGTCGCGAGCGCTGTCCGGCCGGGGGTGGACCACGAGTCCCGACTCGTCGGCGCTCGCACCGTCCGACGACCCGCTGCCCTCGTCCTCGAACTCCGCGGACGGCTCCGGCTCCAGGCCGGGCAGCACCAGCGCCTGCGCACCACGCGGCCGCGCCTGCTGGTGTCGGGCCCAGGTCGCCAGCCCGTCGAGGTCTGCGGCGCCGAGCCGGCAGAGCGGGCCGGTCAGCAGGCGCATCAGACGGTCTCCGCGGGAGGGGTCCTGGACGACCCACAGCAACGACACGAGATCGCTGATCTCGGGGGTCTGCAGCAGACCTCCGAGCCCGACGACCTCGACGGGCAGGTCCCTGGCCCTCAGCGCCTCGACGATGAGGGGGAACTGGGAACGCTTGCGGCACAGCACTGCTGCGGTATGCCCGGTGCGGCTGCCGCTGGGCCGCCACCACCGCGCCGCGACCCAGTCGGCGACGTGGTCCGCCTCGTCCTCGACCCTCTCGAACCGGCCCGCCTCGACCGTGCCGGCGCCCGCCCCGGGACGGGCCCGCAGCGGCGCGACGAGGCCTGACCGCAGCGGCGCCGACGTCACGTTGGCAACGTCGAGGATGCCCGTGTCGTTGCGCCAGCTGGTGCTCAGCTGCAGCACCTCGGCGGGGGTGCGGGCGCCCCCGAACTCGGTCGGGAAACGGGTCAGGGTCGTGGCACTCGCGCCGCGCCAACCGTAGATCGACTGGTTCGGGTCACCGACGGCGGTGACCCGCACGGCCTCCCCCGGGAGCACGAACAGGGCGCGCAGGAGGACGAGCTGGGCCTCCGAGGTGTCCTGGAACTCGTCGAGGAGCACGGCGGTGAAGCGCTGCCGCTCGACGACCCCGATCTGCGGAAAGCCCGTGGCCAGCCGCGCAGCGAGAGCCATCTGGTCGGAGAAGTCGAGGGCGTCACGCTCGCGCTTGAGGTCGAGGTAGCCCCGCACCATCGGCAGGATGCCGCGCCTGTTCCGCAGGGCGGCGAGCACGTCCCGCACCGGCAACAGCTTCGCTCGCGACGCACCGGGGGGCACCACGGCCATCCGCGCCTCGAAGTCGTCGATGTATGCGGCCAGGTCCTCAGGCGCGAGCAAGTGCTCGGCCATCTCACCGGCGAGGGAGACGACCGCCTCGATGACCTTGGACTCCGCCGACTGGACGTCCTCCATCGGGCCGTCGTAGCGGGAGACCACTTCGGCGGCGTACTGCCAGGCGGCCGCCTCGGAGAGCAGCCGCGACTCCGGCTCCACCCCGAGCCGGAGGGCGTGCTCGCGCACCAGCCGACCGGCATACGAGTGGTAGGTCGAGACGACCGGGATCCCCCCCAGTGCCTCGGCCCCGTCACCATCGAGCGCGGTGGGCGTCCAGAGGCCGGTGAGGGCCAGGCGTCGCAGCCGTCGGCCGATCCGCTCGGCGAGCTCCGTCGCCGCCTTGCGGGTGAAGGTCAGGCCGAGGACCTGGTCGGGGTCGACGTATCCGTTGGCCACGAGCCAGACGACCCGCGACGCCATGGTCTCGGTCTTGCCCGAGCCGGCGCCGGCGACGACGAGCAGGGGCCGGTCGGGGGCGGACTCGATGATCCGGCGTTGTTCCGGCGTCGGTGGCGGGTTGCCGAGGGCCGCGGCGATGTGCTCGGCCGAGAGCAGCGTGCGGGTCGTGGTCGCGGCGCCCATCAGATCGTGTCGCCCTCGGGCTGGGCGGGGCAGGACGACTTCACCGGGCAGAACGTGCACCACTGTCCGACGACGGCCTCGAACGCGGCGCCTCCCATGCCCTCGGCCGTGTCCGCGACGAGTCGCTGCGCCCAGCCGGGGTCGTCCTGGTCGGCCAGGGGGATCTGCTGCTGGGGCGGGTTGACCTTGTTGGCCGCCTTGCCGAGCTGCAGCAGGGCGGCGCCCGCCGAGCGGGAACCCTCGTCGCCGAAGGCCCCGTGCTCGGTGGCCACCTGGTAGGTGGCCAGCTGGGGGTGCTGGGCCAGCTTGTCCTTGCTGACGCGCCCCGACCCGGTCTTGTAGTCGAGCACCCGCAGCCCACCGTCGGCGTCCCGCTCGAGGCGGTCGACCCGGCCCACGAGGGTGGCGCGGCCGACGTCGACGCGGACCGTCACCTCGCTGCCGACCTTCTCCCACTCGGCGCTCCGGGCGTGGTCGTAGTATGCGGACAGCCGGCGCACCATGTCGCGGGCCAGGTCGCGCTGGCGGTCCGTGGCCCAGCCCGGGGGCAGCCCGAGACGCCCCCACCGCCGCTCGACCTCCGCCACCAGTGTGGGTTCGTCGACATCGTCACCGAGCTCGTGGGCGATGTCGTGGATGAGGGTGCCGATGTTGGCCGACCCCTGGCTGGGGCTGTCACCACCTGCCGTCGTGAGCAGCCATCTCAGCCCGCAGCTCGCAAACGTCTCGACCTTCGACGGGGAGACCCGGATCTGCTGCTCGGGCAGCCGCAGCGGACGGTCGTCGCTGACCAGCGTCTGAACCCACCAGCGACGGGCGTCGGCGCCCTGGACCCCCTCCTGCGCGAGCCGCGTCAACGCTCCCGCCGCTGCCGCGGCCACGCCGAGCTCACCGACGACGAGCCGACGGCGCAGGTCGGCCACCAGACCGGGCAACGTCATCGGACGGGGGACGTCGGTGAAGGTCCGCAGCTCGTCCCCGAGCTGGTGGGCTCCCGCGTCGACGTCGACGGAGCCTGGCGGGTCGACGAGGTCGAGGTAGACCGACGGCTGGTCGTCCTCACTGCGCACGGCCGTGACGAGGAGGCGCTCGGAGGCGCGGGACACCGCGACGAGGAAGAGGCGCGTCTCGTCATAGCGGACGGCGGCCTGCGCCGCCCGGAACGAGGCGCCCCGCCCGGTGACGACGGCGACGAGGTCCTCTGAGCCGAGCAGCGAGCCACGCAGGCGCAGGTCGGGCCAGACTCCTTCCTGCACGCCCGCGACGACGACGTAGCGCCACTGACGGCCTGCGGCGGCGGCCGGCGTGAGCACGGCGACGCTCGACCCGGCCTGCGCCTTCGCGACGAGGGTGTCGCCCGGCACGTCCTGGCCCTGGACGTGCTCGAGGAACTGGTCCGGGCCGGCGCCCGGCAGCCGGTCGACGAACGTCCCCGCCGCGTCGAAGAGCGCCACCACGGCGTCGAGGTCCCGGTCGGACCGGGCGCCGCGCTGCCCCCCCTGCAGGGCCACGGCCCGCCACCGCTCGGCCACGGCGAGCCCTTGCCAGATCGCCCACAGGACGCCCTCCGCGGTGACGCCCGGCGCCCACGCGCGCACCCCGTCGACCTCGACGACCCGGGCGGCGTCCAGGCCCCTGGACAGGGCGGTCGACAGCCGGCGGACGGGCGCCCCTTCGTAGCCGAGGGCGGCCGCGTGCCCGGGCTCGAGCAGGACCGCCGCGAGCAGCTCGTCGCTGGTCCGTCCCCCACCGGCGTCCAGCTCCTCGCGTCGCAGGAGGCGCCGCAGCCGACGCAGGCCGACGGCGTCGCACTCCCCCAGCGGGGACAGGACGAGGTCGACCGCCCGCTCCGGGTGGATGACGTGGCCCGGGTGAAGCGCGACGGTGAGGACGCAGTCGAGCAGGGCGAGCAGTGGCCGCACCGCGACCTCGTCACGCACCGGCACCTCGGCCCCCGGCGCGGCCACCGGCACCCCCTGGGCCATCAGGATGCGGCGCAGGGTGGAGTCCCGCCCCTGCCCGCGGACGATGACGGCCATGTCCCCCCACGGCATCCCGTCGAGCAGGTGGGCCCGACGCAGCCGGGCGGCGATGTGGGCGGCCTCCTGCGACGGCGCCCGCAGCAGGGCCACTTCGACGTCACCCCCGTCCTGCGTCGCCCGGGGGGCGCGCTGCAGGCCACCACCGAGCGCGCCGATGCGGGTGGTCACCGTGCGCGAGACCCGGAGCAGCTGCTCCGGTTGCCGGTATGCCGTGCGGAGCACGAGCGTCGGCGGCTCACCGCCCCCCGGCGGGATGGTTGCGAGCTGCGCCCACCCGGACGCGAGGAGGCGCGGGTCGGCGCCGCGGAAGGTCTGCACGGCGGCGTCGGGATCCCCCATGAGGACGAGGTCGGGGCCCCCTGTCGCGACGACCCTCAAGAGCCGGGCGGCCGCCGAGGTCAGCTCCTGGGCGTCATCAACGACGACCAGCCGCACCTGCTCGCGCAGTCGGTCGAGTGCGGACTGGTCGTCCTCGAGCAGGTCTGCCGCTGCCGTGAGGATCCAGGCGGGGTCGTAGGCGCCCGGACGGGAGAGGGCGGTGACCTCGTCGTACTCCTGTAGCACCTCACTCGCCGCCACCCACTCGGGGCGCTCGTGCCGCGTGCCGAGGCGCGCGAGGTCCTCGACCTCCAGGCCGTGCTCGACCGAGCGCATCAGCAGGTCACGCAGCTCGCCCCGGAACCCCCGCTTGTCGAGCGCGACGTCCAGGTGTGCGGGCCAGTCCGGGCGCGGGGCGTCGCCGCGGGCGTGGCCCTCGAGCAGGTCACGCAGGAGCACGTCCTGCTCGGGGCCGCTGAGCAGGCGGGGGGACGGATCGCCGCGCAGGGCGGCCTCGCGCCGCAGGATGCCGAACCCGAAGGCCTGGTGGGTCCGCGCCAACGCCTCGGTGGAGGTGCGTGCCAGCCGCGCCGTCACGCGCTCGCGCAGGCTGGCCGCGGCGACCCGGGTCGAGGTGAGCAGCAGGCACTGGTCGGGGCTGAGGCCACCGCGGGTCACCCGGTCGACGACGAGCTCGATGGCCGTCGTCGTCTTGCCCGTGCCCGGTGCGCCGAGGACGCGCAGCAACGGCCCGCGGTGGGCGAGCACGCCGAGCTGGTCGTCGTCGAGCCCGGGGGCGTCGACGACGAGCGCGGGCGCACGACGCAGCTTCAGCACGGCGTCATCCCATCACGAGCGCCCGACACCCGCCCGCCACCCGCACGGACCCATGCTTGCGTCCGGCAACACGGTTGTCCGGGCAGCCGACGTGGCGGTCGCAGGGGTGGTGACCTCATCGAGCGACGAGCTCGACCTCGAAGCCCGACCCGCTCTCGAGGTAGGCGGCGTGGTTGCCGGGCCCCCCGGCATACGGGTGCCGGTCGGCGAACATGAGGGTCCAGCCGTGGCGCGTCGCCCCTGCCGCGAGACGTTCGACGTCCTCCGGCGAGCCGGCGTGGAAGGCGACGTGGTTGACCCCCGCGCGTCGGCGCTCGTGCGGACCCGTCACATCCGGCCCGGCCTCGAGCACCAGGTAGGTCTCCCCGAGCGCCCACGCCTGTCCCGAGGGCCAGGTGTCCGTCCGCTCGTAGCCCAGCTCGCGCAGCAGCCACGCCCATTCCGCCTCTGCCACCGCGAGATCGGTGACCCAGACCTCGACGTGGTGGAGCTGGCCGAAGCTGCCTCCCGCAGCCGACCGGGTCGCCCGTCCCGACAGGTCCGGCAGCCACCGCGCCCTCGCGAGGTCGACACGCAGACCGTCGAGCACCCCCCGCACGAGCGGCGTCCCCTCCTCGCGGTAATGCTCCAGGGCCCCCTCCTCCAGGCCCTGCGGTGGCCACCCACCGGCCCGCACGACCCGCCACCAGGGCACGTCCGACCCGTAGCGGCCCATGACGTTGCCGACGAACCGCGGGCCGCGGTCGCCGACCATCTCGGCGACGTCGCCATACGTCAGGACCATCCCCGGGGGGATCTGCGAGACGACCTCGAGGACCTGCTCGGCCTTCTCGGGGATGTGATGGAGCCCGGACGACGACGCGCCGTATGCCGTTGCCCCGGTCGCGACGGCGCGGCCCACCTCAGTACTCCGGCTGGGTGGGGTCGACCTCACGCACCCAGGCGAGCACCCCGCCCTCGAGGCTCGAGACGTCGGCGTAGCCGGCGGCCCGGGCCAGCCGCACCGCCTCGGCCGAGCGACCGCCGACCTTGCAGTGGATGACGATCCGCTGCCCGCGCGAGGCGAGCTCGTCGTGGTCGAAGGCGCTGCCGTCACGGAACGCGTCGAGGTGGATGGGCACCGCCCCCGGGATCGACGCGATCGACCGCTCGTCCGGGCCGCGCACGTCGACCAGCAGCGGGGCCGCATCGGACGTGAGCTCGGCCGCAAGGGCGGGCGCCCCGATCAGCGGGACGTTGGACGCCGACTCTCCAGGGATGAGCGCGGTTGGCAGTCCACAGAACTGGTCGTAGTCGATGAGCTCGGTGACGGTCGGCGAGTCCCCGCACACCGGGCAGGCCGGGTCCTTGCGCACGGTGAGCGCGTCCCACGTCATGCGCAGCGCGTCGTGGACCAGCAGGCGTCCGACGAGCGGCTCGCCGATGCCGAGGAGCAGCTTGACCGTCTCGGCGACCTGGACGGATCCGATGGCGGCACAGAGCACCCCGAGGACCCCGCCCTCGGCGCACGAGGGCACGGCGCCCGGCGGTGGGGGCTCGGGGAAGACGCAGCGGTAACAGGGTCCATGCTCGGCCCACCAGACGGAGACCTGCCCGTCGAAGCGGTATATCGAGCCCCACACGTGCGGCTTGCCGAGCAGCACGCACGCGTCGTTGACGAGATAGCGCGTGGGGAAGTTGTCGGTGCCGTCGAGCACGACGTCGTAGTCGCCCAGGATCTCCAGGGCGTTGGCCGCGTCGAGGCGCACGTCGTGCCGGATGACGGCCACGTGCGGGTTGACCCGGGCCACGGCCTCGACCGCCGACTCGGTCTTGAGCCGGCCGACGTCGGCGTCGGAGTGGATGACCTGCCGTTGCAGGTTGCTCGTCTCCACGACGTCCGCGTCGACGACCCCGAGCGTGCCGACACCGGCAGCGGCGAGGTAGAGCAGGGCGGGCGAGCCGAGGCCGCCGGCGCCGATGACGAGGACCCTGGAGGCGGCAAGCCGCTGCTGTCCGGCCATGCCCACCTCGGGCAGGAGGACGTGACGGGCGTAGCGGGCCACGGCGTCGCGCTCGAGGTCGCGACCCGGTGGAGCGAGCGGGGGAAGGGCCATGCGGTCGACCGTACCCGGTAGCTACCGATGCGTAGGATGGCGATGCACGCGTGGGCAGGCCACGCGTTTCCTTCCAGGGGCGGTGCCGATGACGGTGAGTGCGGACAGTCGGTCGAAGGGGCAGCGCCTTCCCCGGTCGGCGCGCCGTGCCCAGCTCCTCGAGGCGGCGCAGGCTGCGTTCGTCGAGTCCGGCTACCACGCCGCGGCCATGGACGACATCGCGGAGCGGGCCGGCGTCAGCAAACCTGTGCTCTATCAGCACTTCCCGGGCAAGCTCGACCTCTACCTCGCCCTGCTCGACCACCACCGCGAGGACGTCGAGCAGGCCGTCCGGTCGGCCCTGACGCAGACCACGGACAACAAGCAGCGGGTGCTCGCGTGTGTCGCGGTCTACTTCGAGTTCGTCTCCCGCGAGGGGGCCCCGTTCCGGCTGCTGTTCGAGTCCGACCTGACCAGCGACCCGGCCGTCAGCGAGCGCGTCGAGGGCGTGGCGATCACCTGCGGCAACGCGTTGGCCGAGGTCATCGCCGCCGACACGGACCTCGGCGATGAGGACGCCCACATGCTCGGGATGGCCCTGACGGGGATGGCCCAGGTCTCCGCGCGCTACTGGCTCTCCCGCGGGGGTCAGATCCCCCGCGAGGAGGCCGCCCGAATCGTCGGTCAGCTCGCCTGGCGCGGCATCGGTGGCTTCCCCAAGAGCGAGAGCTCGCTCAGCCACGACCACGCGGAACAACCCGCCCACTCCTAGGGTTGTCGCACAGGACACAGCAGCGGGTATGCCGCGACGCTGGCTCATCAACGAAAGGCCACAGCCGTGGAGGTCAGGATCGGCGTGCAGAACGTCGCACGCGAGATTTCATTCGAGTCGAACCAAGGTGTCGACGAGGTCACCACGGTGATCGCAGCGGCGCTGAAGGACGGCGGCTATCTCACGCTGTCCGACGACAAGGGGCGCTCCTACATCGTCCCCGTCAGCGCCCTCGGCTACGTCCACCTCGGCGAGGCGGAGAAGGGCCGGGTCGGCTTCGGCACCGCCTGACTCGAGGACGGGTCGCACCTTGCCCGTTTGAGGTGTGTCCCCGTGGGTATCTCGCGACCGAACATCCCCTGCCATCGTGTCCATTTCGTAGTCAAGACGGGGCACGGCATACGTGCAAAGTCGTGAAGCGAGTGGCATGTTGTTGACAGGGGTGACCCCCGGGGGTCGGTAACCACCGATACCCGGCTCGACATCGGCCGCACCGCGGCCAGAACAAGGAGTTCATCTGATGATTTCCTCTATCATCGGGGCCATCATCGTCGGGGCCATCATCGGCGCCCTCGGACGACTGATCCTCCCCGGCAAGCAGAACATCTCCATCGTCATGACGATCGTCATCGGCATCGTTGCCTCGCTGGTCGGCGGCGTCATCCTGGGTCTCACGGCCTACAACAACAACAACGGTGGCATCCCGTGGCTCTCGTTGCTCGTCGGGGCCATCCTGGCGGCGCTGGGCATCATGGCGTACGGCCGGATGAGCCACAAGGCCGTCTGACCGGCACAGTCACTCAGATCGCACGACGACGGGCCCGGCCACGCGGTCGGGCCCTTCGCCGTTCACCGGCCCGGGTTCGGGGACGACCCTCACGACGAGAGGCCGAGGCGATCCATCCGGCGGGTGTGCTCGTCGGTGATCCGCGCGAACATCCGGCCGAGCTCTGCGAGGTCCGCTCCAGGTCGATCCGGGCTCCCGACCAGCAGTGAGGCCAGTGCGTCGCGCTCGACGCCCACCCGCTGCGCCTGGGTCAGGGCCTCCCCCACCAGCCGCCGCCCCCAGAGGGCGAGGCGGCCGCTGACCCGCGGGTCTGCGCGGATCGCGGTCCGCACCGCGTTGACGACGAAGTCCGCCTGACCCATGTCCGCCATGACCGCGCGGACGAGCGACTGGGTGTCCTCGTCGACGTAGGCCGCGATCTCGCGGTAGAAGTCCTGGGCGATGCCGTCACCGACATAGGCCTTGACCAGACCCTCGAGCCAGTCCTTGGGCTTGGTGCGCTCATGGAAGTGGTCGATGGCCTCGACGAACGGCGCGACCGCCTCGTCGGGGTCGACCCCCATCATGGTGAGCCGGTCCATGATGGCCTCGTAGTGGTGGAACTCGGCGACGGCAAGGCGGGCCACCGCCGCCTTCTCGGGCTGGCTGGGGGCCATCTCGGCATCCGCGGCGAGCTGGCTGAACGCCATCAGCTCCCCGTAGGCCAATGCGCCCAGCAGATCGATGACGGCAGGGCGGTGGCCGTGGTCCTGGGCGTCGTCGATCATGGCGCCAGCGTAGTGCTCGGACCCCAGCCGCCCACGGAGCCGCTAGACTGAAGTGGACATCCGGTGCCCGGTCGGCCCGAATCGCCTCTCGCCGAGTGACTCGGCACCGTAGCAGAACTCCGATCGGCCCGCTGAAGCAGCTGGGGGCTCTTGTGGCCCATGTATGAGGCCGCCCCCGCCCGATCGAGAGAACTCCATGACCGGCACCACCACCGACGTCGGCGTGCCCGACCACACGGGCCCCGAGCACGACGTCACGACCGAGCACGACGTCAGCACAGAAGCCGAGGCCCTCGCGCCCGAACCGGACCCGGATCCGACCTTCGCCGACTTCAACGTCCACCCCGACATCGTCGCCGCTCTGGCCGAGGCGGGGATCATCACCCCCTTCCCCATCCAGGCCATGACGCTGCCGGTCGCCCTGGGTGGCCACGACATCATCGGTCAGGCCAAGACCGGCACCGGCAAGACGCTCGGGTTCGGCGTCCCGATCCTCCAGCGGACGGTCAGCCCGCAGGACGAGGGCTTCGCGTCGCTCACCAAGCCCGGGAAGCCGCAGGCCCTTGCCGTGGCCCCCACCCGTGAGTTGGCCGTGCAGGTCTCGGCGGACCTCGAACGAGCCGGCAAGAAGCGGGGCATCCGCGTCCTGACCGTCTACGGCGGGCGCGCCTACGAGCCGCAGATCGAGGCGCTCAAGCGGGGCGTCGAGGTCGTCGTCGGCACGCCCGGTCGGCTCATCGACCTCGCCAAGCAAGGCCACCTCGATCTGTCGCAGGCCAGGACCGTCGTCCTCGACGAGGCCGACGAGATGCTCGACCTCGGCTTCCTGCCCGACGTCATCACGCTGCTCTCGAAGACCCCCGAGACGCGCCAGACGATGCTGTTCTCGGCGACCATGCCGGCCGCCATCGTCTCGTTGGCCCGCGTCCACATGCGCCACCCGATGAACATCCGCGCCGAGTCGTCGTACGACACCACGATGGTGCCGGCGACCGCGCAGTTCATCTACCTGGCCCACGACCTCGACAAGCCAGAGATCATCGGGCGAATCCTGCAGGCCGAGGACGCCGAGAAGATCATCGTCTTCACCCGCACCAAGCGCCAGGCGCAGCGGGTGGCCGACGACCTCGCCGAGCGCGGCTTCAGCTCCTCACCGCTGCACGGCGACATGGCCCAGGTCGCGCGCGAGAAGGCCCTCGCCAAGTTCCGCGAGGACAAGATCCGGGTGCTCGTGGCCACCGACGTCGCGGCTCGCGGGATCGACGTGCGCGGCGTCTCCCACGTCATCAACTACACCTGCCCCGAGGACGACAAGACCTACGTCCACCGCATCGGCCGCACCGGCCGCGCGGGTGCCTCCGGCATCGCGATCACCTTCGTCGACTGGGCGGACCTGCACCGCTGGAAGATGATCAACAAGACCCTCGAGCTGCCCTTCCCCGAGCCGCAGGAGACCTACTCCACCTCCGAGCACCTCTTCCACGACCAGGGCATCCCGGAGGGCACCAAGGGTCGCATCGTGCCGCCTGCCCCGGTGGAGAAGAAGGAGCGCCCCGCCCGCGAGCGCGGCTCACGCGACGGTGGTTCCCGAGATGGCGGTTCCCGTGATGGTGGCCGCGAAGCCGGCTCGCGCGAGAAGTCGACCGGCGATGCCCCGCGTCGTCGCAACCGCAGCCGCAGCCGCACGCGTGGCGGCTCCCCGGTCACGGACTCCCCGGCCTGAGCCAGGGCTGAGGCTCAGCGCTTCTTGGCGGCCGTCTTCTTCGCGGTCTTCTTGGCAGGCTTCGCCTTCGGGCGGGCCGCGCGCTTCTCCAGGTTCTGCGCCACCTCACGATAGGCCTGGGCGCCCTTGCTGCTCCGGCTGGTCGACAGGATCGACCGGCCGGCGGCAGGGGCCTCGGCGAACTTGATCGTCTTGGGGATCGGCGGCTCGACGACCTCGAGGTCGTAGGTCTCGCTGATCGTCTCCAGCACCGTGCGGGAGTGGTTGGTGCGGCCGTCGTAGAGCGTCGGCAGGACGCCCCAGACCTCCAGCCCACGGTTGGTGAAGCGGCGTACGTCGTGGACCGTGTCGAGCAGCTGACCCACCCCGCGGTGCGACAGCGTCTCGCACTGCAGCGGGATGAGTACGCCGTCGGCGGCCGTCAGCGCGGCGACCGTCAGCACGCCGAGCGAGGGCGGGCAGTCCAGCAGGACCCAGTCGTACGCCTCGTCGCCGAGGTCCTCGCGGAGCTGCTCGAGCGCGCCCTTGATGACGTGCTCGCGCCCGGTGCGGGTGAGCAGGTCGGCTTCGGCGCGGGCCAGCTCGATCGTCGCCGGCAGGACGTCGACGCCGTCCTCGGTCTCGATGATCACCTCGAGCGGGTCCACGCCCTTGGTCAGGACGTGGTGCACGGAGACCTCGAGGTCCTCGGGGTCGATGCCGAGGGAGAAGGTCAGGCACGCCTGCGGGTCGAGGTCGACCAGCAGGACGCGGTGGCCCAGCTCGGCGAGGGCCGCCCCGATCGAGGCGACGGACGTCGTCTTGGCGACGCCGCCCTTCTGGTTGGCGACGGCCAGCGTGATCGGGGTCTGGGTGCTCATCACCGTCCATTGTGCCGGACGGGGTCGCGGCCGGTCGCCCCGTCCTGAAATGCTGGCCCCATGCCCCCCTCCCCCACGACCTCGCAGGCGACCTCCCTCATCACCGGCGCGACGGCCGGTATCGGCCACGAGTACGCCCGTCAGCTCGCCGCCCGCGGCGACGACCTCGTGCTCGTCGCCCGCGACTCCGCCCGGCTCGAGCAGGTCGCCGAAGAGCTGCGCCGCACCCACCACATCGAGGTCGAGGTGCTGGTCGCCGACCTCACGGACCGCGACGACCTGGCCCGCGTGGAGGCCCGCGTCGCCGACCGCGAGCGGCCGATCGACCTGCTGGTCAACAACGCCGGCTTCGGGCTCAAGAAGCGCTTCCTCGACAACTCCGCCGACGCGGAGACCGCCATGCTCGAGGTGCTCGTCACCGCTGTGCTGCGGCTGAGCCACGCAGCCCTCGGCGCCATGGCCGAGCGCGGCCACGGCGGCATCATCAACGTCTCGAGCGTGGCCGCATTCCTGCCGCGCGGCAGCTATTCGGCCGCCAAGGCGTGGGTCAACAGCTTCAGCGAGTGGGCGCACCTGGAGTACAAGTCCCGCGGCGTGACGGTGATGGCACTGTGCCCGGGCTTCACCAAGACCGAGTTCCACGAGCGGATGGAGGTCACCCGCGGCGACGGCTTCATGTGGCTCGACGTCGACTTCCTCGTGAGCAAGTCGCTCAAGGACTTCGAGAAGGGTCGGGCCTACTCGATCCCCGGCGCGCAGTACAAGACGATCAGCGCGCTGACCAAGGCCGTCCCCAACCGGGTGCTGCGGCTGACGCAGTCCGTCGGGCGCCGCTGAGGATGCGGATCGTGGCGCCCACGGTCGAGGACGCGGAGGCGTTGGCCGACCTGCACCTCGACGTCTGGGAGGATGCCTACGCCGACCTGATGCCGGCGTCGGTCTTCGCCGAGCGTCGGGCTCGCCGGGCGCAGCGCGTGGCGAGCTGGCGCAGCATCATCGCGGCCGGCTCCAGCGCCAACCTGCTGGCCTGGTCTTCTCAGGGGCGGTTGATGGGCTTCTCGAGCACCGGACCCGGGCGCGACTCTCCCGAGGACGCTCTCCCGCCACTCGAGCTGATGGCGCTCTACGTCCGCGCCGAGGTCTACGGCACCGGTCTCGGGTACGCCCTGTGCGAGGCCGCGATGGGCTCGTCACCGGCCTACCTCTGGGTGCTGGACGGCAACGCGCGAGCCACCCGCTTCTACGAGCGGCAGGGCTTCGTCCTCGACGGTGCGACCAAGCCCGACGACGTCGGGCTCGAGAAGCGGATGGTGCGCCGTGCTTGACCTCATCGCGGCGCCCCTGGTCCGCGAGCTCGTCTATCTCCGACGGGGCACACGCGTCGAGGCGGACGCCACGACGTACTCACTCGACGTGGACGGCACGGTGCTGCGCGGCTGGGTGGTCAACCCTGATCGCGGCCGGGCGCTGGTCTACTTCGGCGGCAACGGTGAGCGGCTCGACGTCTGGCAGGACGTCTTCGCGTACCGGTTCCCGAAGCACACCACCTACCTGATCGCCTACCGCGGCTACGGCGCCAGTGACGGTCTCCCCGGTCAACACGCGCTGAGCGACGACAGCCTGGCGCTGATCGACCACGTGGCCGCACGCCACCCGGACGCGCATGTGGACGTGGTCGGCCGGAGCCTCGGGACTGCCGTGGCGGTCCACGTGGCGACGAGGAGGGACCTGGCGCACCTCGTGCTCGTCACTCCGTTCGACAGCCTCGTCGCGACCGCAGGGGACCTGTTCCCCGGGCTGCCGGTGTCGGCGCTGATCCAGGACCACTGGGACTCTGCCGCCATCTCCTCCGACGTGCGGGCCCCGGTCCTGGTCCTCAGAGCCGGCCGCGACCTCGTCGTCCGGCCGCCGCGGACCGACGCGCTCGTCGCCGCACTGCCGGACCCTGTCGTCGTGTCGTTCGCCGAGGCCGACCACGCCACCATCTCCGACGCGGACGCCTACTGGACCTCGATCTCGCAATTCCTCGACGACAAGGAGCTCAGCGAGCGGACTCACTGATCGGCGCATGCCTGTGGCCCGCTCACCTCGTCGGTGTCGGGCTGTGGGGCGGTCAGGGTCTGGGCCTGGCCGTCACGGGGTCGGTGACCACGGTCCGCCCGGACGGGAGGGTCCACTCGTAGGACCCGTCGGCCAGGCGTCGGTAGGTGAACGCGCCGAAGGTCTTGACCCGATGGTGCCGCCGGCACAACGGTGCGAGGCCGTCGGGACGGGTCTGGCCCGGCGGACCGCCCTCATCGGGCGAGGCGTACTCCTCGATGTGGTCGAGGTCGCAATGTTCAGCCGCACGCCCGCACCCGGGATAGACACACGTGACGTCACGGAACCGCACCGCGGCAGCCATCCGCGCCGGCGGATCATGGGCGTCGACCGGCGTGATCGTGAGGTGGTCGACGACTGGCTTGATGGTGACCTTCCCCGTCGTCAGCAGCCACGACTGCAGCCGGCCCATCAGGACCGGACCGAGCTTGGGAGAACGGGCCACACCGCCACTGCCCCAGCGCCGCCCCAGACCATCGACGCCCACGTCGAGGAGATCGCGGTCGGTGATGTGGAAGACGAGCACCACCTCACCCGAGCCAGCATCCCCCGAGCCGCCATCCCCCGAGCCGCCGGTGCTCGGGCGGCGGAACGGGTTGGCCGCGTCGTGGGCGATGTCCTGAGCCGCCGTCACTGCCGGGTCGCGGTCGGCGTCTGCGGCTGTGGGGTCGACGGCGAGGAGGTCGAGCGCCTTCTGCGGGTCCGCCAAGATCCCCACCGCGTGCGCACGCCGCACATCCAGGGTCCCCGGGTGCCCCAGGGACCCGATCTGGTCGGCCAGCAACCCGACCGTGGAGTCGAACGCCACCAGATCAGCCTCATCCAGAACCAGCCACGCCTCACCCGTGCCCGGGGCGGCGGTGCCGTAGCGGCACTCGACCTTCCGCTGGGCCATCGCCCGGTCGTGGTCGGCGATCGCGCGATCAGGGTCGGCATACAACCGGGCTTCGTGGGCCAGGACCCCGATGCGGTGCGGATTCAACCGGGACGGCTGCCACGCAAGCAACCGGTCCGCATGCCCGGCCGCAGCGACGTCGAGGTCCCGCGAGACCCGCGCCGCCTCACGACCCAGGTGGACCGCGACCCGCAGCTCGCGCACCAGACCCCACAGCCGGGGCAGCCGGTGGGCCAGGTCCAGCACATCCCCGACCAGCGACAGCGCCGCCTCGTGGGACAGGTTGAGCGCTGCGGCGAGCTCCATCACCGCGAACTCGCCCACCTCGGGCGTCCCCGCCCCCGCGATCGGGATCGCCCGCTCGCCGAACATCGCCGCCGCATACGACCCGGGCACCGGCATCGCGTCAGACCGCCATCCCGCCACGAGCTCGTCGTCCTCCAAGAAACCGGCCGAGCCGGACGGGACGTGGGCGTGGGCCCACGCCAACGCCGACTCCAGCACCTCGACCTCGGCACGCCTGCGGGCGGCCATCGCCGCCACCGCGCGATCCAGCACCGGCCGGGTGGCGACCCGGGCGGTGTTGGGAGCCTCGGCAGTGGCGTTGGTGGTCATGAGACAAGTCTCCCAGAGCCCACCGACACCCGGGGCTGCGGAAAACAGATCTGTGGAGAACTTATTCGAAGGTGTGAGCGAGCCTTGCGCGACCTGCTCGACCAGCGACTCAGGCGAGGCTCTCCAACCACCTTTCCAGCTCCCGCGGACGCCGGAACAGCAGCACTTCAGGGCCCTCGGCCGAGGCGGCCCACGCACGCATCCGGCTCCGCTTGCGCCCAAAGGACCGGACGTGCCAGATCAGGATCGAGTCGCGGCTCAGCACGTTGCGCCAGGTCTCCACGTTGCCGTTGCAGCGCGGCTCCTTCGTCACCGCCCCTGACACCGTGCGCCGCACGAGCCGCGCGAACGAGAGCCAGCGCGGATAGTCCAGCCCCACCACCAGCTCGACGCGCGGCAGCACAAGGTCGAGCCACGCGCCGTACGACGAGTCGAGCACCCACCGCTCCCCCGCGACGATGTCGCCGATCAGCTCCCGCTGCACCTCGCCCTCGACCGGCACCCAGCCGGGCAGCCACGTGATCTCGTCGACCAGGGTCACCGGCAGCCCGCTCCGCTTTCCGAGCGCGAGGGCCGCCGTGCTCTTGCCGCTGCCGGTCACGCCGTAGACGAGGACGCGATCAGGCAGGGCGGTCACGGGCTGGACGACGCCAGCGAGACCAACCGCTCGTACTGCTCCGGGTCCGTGGTGTGGACCCCGAGGTCGTGGTCGACCTTGCCGAGCCCGTGGTGGTCGCTGCTGCCGGTGGCGATGAGGTCGAGATCCGCGGCAAGGGAACGCAGCTCGGCCCGTTCGGCCTCGGAGTGGTCCTGGTGGTCGACCTCGATCCCCGCCAGCCCGAGGTCGCGCAGCCCAGCGAGGGCGGGGGCGTCGAGCACCGACCGTCCGCTGCGACCCCACGGGTGCGCGATCACCGCGACGCCGCCGGCACCGGTGACGAGCGGGATCATCTCCTCGAGCGGGACCGCGTAGCGGTTGGCGTATCCCGGCTTGCCCGGGTTGAGCAGATCCGTGAAGGCCTGCGTCCGGTCGCCGGCATGGCCCAGGCGCACGAGGGCGTCGGCCACGTGCGGCCGACCCGCGGCGACTGACCCGCCCGACTCACGGCGTACGTCGTCCTCGGTGATGTCGATGCCGTGGTCCCGCAGGGCCGAGACGATCGCCGGCGTGCGCGCGGTGCGCCCGGCCAGGATCCGGTCCAGCGCCGCGACGAGCGGCGGATCGGTGGGGTCGGGGAGGTAGCCCAGCAGGTGCACGCCGCGGTGGTGGAAGGCCGTGCTGATCTCCAGCCCCGGCACGAAGGTGATGCCGACCGCGGAGGCGG
>NZ_JBKJPP010000117.1:0-46478 GCF_046595215.1 Lapillicoccus sp.
CCCCTGCCACCGCGCCACCGCCGCAGACAGTTGCAGGGGTCGACGATCGTCACAGACGAGATCGGTCGACCGACGTCGCCCTGGGCGCTCGAGCGGGCCATCCGCACGGCCCGGGTCAAGGTCGAGGGTCTGCCGGCCGGCTTTCGGTTCCACGACCTGCGGCACTACTTCGCCTCGCTGCTGATCGCGAGCGGCGCGGACGTGAAGGTGGTCCAGCGCCGCCTCAGGCACGCGAGCGCCATGACAACGCTCAACACCTACGGCCATATGTGGCCTGATGCAGACGAGTCCGCACGCGCTGCCGTGGGAGTGGTGCTGGCAACACGCGCGGACTCGTTGACCAAAAGCCAACGACTTGCGGACTAGGTGCGGACTAAGCCGCCCCTCAGATCGCAAAAGCGCAGGTCAAACGGCATCTGACCGTCAGATGTCGTAGTACATCTCGAACTCGTGGGGGTGCGGGCGGAAGCGGATCGGGTCGACCTCGTTGAGGGTCTTCCACTCGATCCATGTCTCGATGAGGTCCGACGTGAACACGCCGCCCTCGAGCAGGTAGTCGTGGTCCTCGGCGAGCGCCTTGAGCACCTCGGGCAAGGAACCGGGGACCTGCCCGATGGCCTCGTGCTCCTCCGGCGGGAGCTCGTAGAGGTCCTTGTCCACCGGCTCCGGGGGCTCGATGCGGTTCTTGATGCCGTCGAGACCGGCCATCATCTGCGCCGCGAAGGCGAGGTAGGGGTTGCATGACGGGTCCGGCACTCGGAACTCGATGCGCTTGGCCTTGGGCGAGGTCCCGGTGATCGGGATGCGCACGCAGGCCGAGCGGTTGCGGGCGGAGTAGACGAGGTTGACCGGCGCCTCGTATCCCGGGACCAGGCGGTGGTAGGAGTTGACCGTCGGGTTGGTGAAGGCCAGCAGCGACGGGGCGTGCTTGAGCAGGCCGCCGATGTACCAGCGGGCCAGGTCCGACAGGCCGCCGTAGCCGCTCTCGTCGTAGAAGAGCGGCTTGCCGTCCTTCCAGAGCGACTGGTGGGTGTGCATGCCCGAGCCGTTGTCACCGAAGATCGGCTTGGGCATGAAGGTGGCCGTCTGGCCGCCCTGCCACACCGTGTTCTTGACGACGTACTTGAACTTCATGATGTCGTCGCCGGACTGCAGCAGGGTGTTGAACTGGTAGTTGATCTCCTGCTGACCGGCAGTGCCGACCTCGTGGTGGGAGCGCTCGACGGTGAGGCCGACGTCCTTGAGGTTGAGACAGATCTTGTCGCGGACGTCGGCGAAGTGGTCGACCGGCGGGACGGGGAAGTAACCACCCTTGTACCGCGTCTTGTAGCCGCGGTTGCCACCCTCCTCGACGCGACCGGTGTTCCAGGCCGCCTCGATGGAGTCGATGTAGTAGTAGCTGGCGTTCTGCTTGGTCTCGAAGCGGATGTCGTCGAAGACGTAGAACTCCGCCTCGGCGCCGAAGTAAGCGGTGTCGGCGATGCCTGTCGACGTCAGATAGGCCTCGGCCTTCGCCGCGACGTTGCGCGGGTCGCGGCTGTAGGGCTCGTCGGTGAAGGGGTCGACGATCGAGAAGTTCATGATGAGGGTCTTCTCGACGCGGAACGGGTCGAGGTAGGCCGACTTCGGGTCCGGGATGAGCTTCATGTCGGACTCGTGGATCGCCTGGAAGCCACGGATGGACGACCCGTCGAACATCTGGCCGTTCTGGAAGAAGTCCAGCTCGATGCTCTCGGCAGGAACGTTGAAGTGCTGCATGACGCCGGGCAGGTCGCAGAACCTGATGTCGACGAACTTGACGTCCTCGTCCTTGATGAACTTCAGGACCTCTTCGGCTTTGGTGAACATCCAACCTCCTGTGGTGTGGGCGGTCGTGGGCGGCTGCGTGCCGACGACCGCTCCTGCGCGTTCAGGTGAGAGACTAGGGGGGCGGCATTTCTCGCCCGTGACCCGTATGTTTCGCCGGTGTTACAGACCGGGCCCTCCGACACTGTCAAGGACCAGATCCCGTGGTAGACCGCAAGGACGTCGGTTCCTGGCTCCAGGGGCCCGAGGCGCAGCGCCGCGACGCGCACAGGAGCCACCCCGGACAACGACTCGGTATGCCGCGCAGCGGGCCAGGCTCGGTGGCCCGCTTCGGGCGTCGGCTGGCTGCCATCTTCATCGACTGGACGATGTGTCAGCTGCTGGCGTTCCTGCTCTTGCGCATCACCCTCGGTGAGGGCGGCCCGGGCAGTTTCGTGGTGCTCGGCATCTTCGCGGTGGAGAACCTGCTCCTGTTGGCCACGCTCGGCTCCACCTTCGGTCAGCGACTCCTCGGGATCGGGCTGGTCTCGTTGGGCGGGGGCCGCGCCACGCCGGTGCAGGTCCTCGTCCGCACGGGCCTGCTCGTGCTCGCGGTGCCGGCCCTGATCTGGGACCGCGACGGCCGGGGCCTGCACGACAAGGGCGCTGCCACCGTCCTCGTGCGACTCCGGGCGTGAGCCGGCCTTGCGTTGCCCTCGTCACCTCGAACGACCCGCGCTACGTCGACCCCGAGGTGAGCGTCGTCGCCGACGGCCTGCGCGCCGCGGGCATGGCCACCGACGTCGTCTCATGGGACGACGAGCTCGACTGGGCGGCATACGCGCTCGTCGTCGTGCGCTCGACCTGGGACTACTTCGACCGGGTCGTGGAGTTCTGCGACTGGGCGGCGGGCGTCGAGCGGGTCACCCGCCTGGTCAACCCGGCAGATGTCATCCGGTGGAACTCGCACAAGGGCTACCTGATCGAGCTCGCGGCCAAGGGGGTGGCGACGGTGCCGACCCGGCTCATCCCGGGAGGCTCCGTGGACGTCGACCTGCAGCTGAGCGAGTGCCCGTGGGAGGAGGTCGTCGTCAAGCCGGCGATCGACGGTGGCGCGAGGCAGACCCTGCGGGCCCGCCGCGACAGCGTCGAGGCGCGTCGCCACGCGGAATCGCTGGCGGCCAACGGGGACGTCGTCATCCAGCCCTTCGTCCCGGGGATCCACGCGGGTGAGCGGTCACTCATCTTCCTCGGCGGCCGGTTCTCGCACGCGGTCCGCAAGGTGCCGGCCGAGGGTGACTACCGGACCCAGTACTTCTACGGCGGCGCCGAGTTCGAGCACGAGCCGGACTCCCTCGAGCTGCGGATCGCCCTCTCGGCGATCGACAACGCGCCGGGCCGGCTGACCTACGCCCGCGTGGATCTGGTCGACTGGGAGGGGGCCCCCAGTCTCATCGAGCTCGAGGCGATCGAGCCTGACCTCTTCCTGCGGCGCTCACCGCAACGGCTCGACCGGTTCGTCGCGACGATCCGGGCCGAGCTGGGTGGCGACGTCGGCCAGGAACCGGCTCAGGCTGCTCGCTGACCCGTCGCCGCGGTCAGGCCGCCGAGACCGATGTAGGTCAGGCCGACGGCGATCCGGCCGCGCCGCACGCCCGTCACCCGCCGCGTCAGCCGCGTCCGGACGAGGCCCCCGAAGACGCCGTAGCTGACGTCGAGGACGGTCCCGATCGCGACCATGACCGCACCGAGGACGAGCACCTGGCTCGCCACCGCACCGGCCTCGGGGTGGATGAACTGAGGGAAGAACGCAAGGAAGAAGAGCGCGACCTTGGGGTTCGAGATGCCAACGAGAAACCCCTGGCGCCAGCTGCCCCAGATGCTCGGCGCCGCAGCCGGGACCGTCGGGACATCGAGGTCGCGCCGGTCGAGGATGGTGCGGACCCCGAGGACAACGAGGTATGCCGCGCCGGCATACCTCACGACGGCGAAGGCCAGCGCCGAGGCGGCGAGCACGGCGGTCAGTCCGAGAGCGGTGGCGATGACGTAGACCGTCGTCGCGGCCTCGATCCCGAGCGCCGAGAGGGCACCGACCCGTCGGCCACCGGCGACCCCCCGGGCGACGAGGAAGAGCATGGCGGGGCCGGGGAGCAGGATGAGCAGGAGCGAGCTCACCGCGAAGGCGACGAGGGTCGACGGGCTCGGCATCAGTCAGCGGCCGCGCATCGAGCGGCGGTCCATCCGTGCCTTCGTCGGGTCGACGCCCTTCGGGACGGGGGTGCGCATGCCGCCGAGGGCCTTGAGCCGCTTGTTGACCACGGAGACCTCGTCCTTGGTCAGGACCGGTTTGAGCCGCTGGACCCTGGTGGTCAGCTTGCGGATGCCGACCTCACCCTCGGCGTCGCCGTCGCCGACGCGCAGCAGGAGCACCGGGACCCCCGGCGCGACCCGCTCGACCCGCTTGCGCTCGGCGGCGAGGAGCTTCTGCGCGCGAGCGGGCGGGCCCTCGCCGATGAGGACGATGCCGGGCCGGCCGACGGCGCGGTAGACCATGGCGGCCGAGGCCATGTCGTTGGCGCGCGCGGCATCCGCGGCGACGGGCTGCTGGTCGAAGAACCACCCGCGGCGCAGTGACGACAAGGTGGCGCCGACGGCGCCGGGCTGTCCCTCGATCTGCCGGTAGGCGGCCCGTTCGGCACGCCGGCTGAGGACGATGGTCGCCGCCAGGGCCGCGAACGCGATGCCGATGATGATCGCGAAGACGAGGAAGTGGGTCAGGACCCCGATGACGACGGCGACGAGCAGGACGCCGAGAAAGGCCAGGGCCATCCACCAGCCGATCTGGGGGTCGACGGCCCTGGCCGCGGTGAACACCTGGCGGACCTGCGCCACCCGCCCGGGCTTCTTGGGGGTCGCGTCCTTGGGTGCGGGGTCCTTGGCCATACGGGTCAGGATACGGGGGTGGCGGCGCGGGCGACCAGCGTGGCCGCCTCCTGGCGGGCGGGGGAGTCGGCAGCGGCCGCAAGGTGGCTCAGGTGCTCGGGGATCGGCCGGCCCCACTTCGTCATCGCGGTCGCCCACAGGCGCCCGGCGCGGTAGGACGAGCGCACCAGCGGGCCGGCCATGACGCCCTTGAAACCGAGGTCTGAGGCGACGACGGACCAGTGGACGAACTCCTCCGGCTTGACCCAACGGTCGATCGGGTGGTGCAGCTTCGACGGGCGCAGGTACTGCGTGATCGTCAGGATGTCGCAGCCGGCGTCGTGCAGGTCGCCGATGGCCGCCTCGATCTCGTGGTCCTCCTCGCCCATCCCGAGGATGAGGTTAGACTTCGTCACCAGCTCCGCCTCGCGGGCCATGCTGAGCACCCGCAGCGACTTCTCGTAGGTGAACGCCGGTCTGATCCGCTTGAAGATCCGCGGCACCGTCTCGAGGTTGTGGGCGAAGACCTCGGGGCGGGCGTCGAAGACCCGACCCACGAGCTGCGGCACAGCTCCGAAGTCGGGCGGGAGGATCTCGACGCCGGTGGTGGGGTTGAGCAGGTGGATCTGGCGGATCGTCTCGGCGTAGAGGCCGGCGGCCCCGTCGGCCTGGTCGTCACGGGCGACACCCGTGACGGTCGAGTAGCGCAGACCCATCTGGCGCACCGACTCGGCGACCCGCCGCGGTTCGTCGAGGTCGAGGGCCTGGGGTCGCCCGGTCGCGATGTCGCAGAAGTCGCATCGCCGCGTGCAGGTGTCACCCCCGATGAGGAAGGTGGCCTCCTTGTCCTCCCAGCACTCGAAGATGTTGGGGCAGGCCGCCTCCTGGCAGACGGTGTGCAGCCCCTCGCTCTTGACCAGGGAGTGCAGCGCTGTGTATTCCGGGCCCATCCTCGCCGTCGTCCGGATCCACTCCGGCTTGCGCTCGATGGGGGTCTCCGCGTTGCGCGCCTCGACGCGCAGCATGCGACGCCCTTCGGGTGCCACGGTCACAGGGTGCTCCTCGCGTCGGTGTTCTGTAATGCTTCCAGCGTTCGTCCCGGCCCGTTCATTCCGCGGCCACGGGTCGAGGCACGGCCACCGCATCGAGGAGGTCGCCAAGGTGCTTCTCGACGTGCGGGAGGACCTCCTGCACGGAGACGTCGCGGCCGAGCTCACGGGACAGCGACGTGACGCCGGCGTCGGGGATGCCGCACGGGACGATGACGTCGGCCCAGCCGAGGTCGGGGTCGCAGTTGAGCGCGAAGCCATGCATCGTCACCTGCCGACTGACCCGGATGCCGATGGCGCCCACCTTGCGGTTGGGGCCGCGGGCGTCGGCGAGCACCCAGGTGCCGCTCTGCCCCTGGACCCGCCCGGTCTCGACGCCGAGGTCCGCGCAGACCCGGATCATCATCTCCTCCAGGCGCCGGACGTGGGCCACGACGTCGATCGGCGCAGCGAGGCGCACGATGGGGTAGCCGACGAGCTGGCCCGGTCCGTGCCAGGTGATCTTGCCGCCGCGGTCAACGTCGATGACCGGCGTGCCGTCCCAAGGGCGTTCGTGGGGCTGGGTGCGCCGGCCGGCCGTGAACACCGCGCGGTGTTCCAGGAGCAGGACGGTGTCCGGCTCCTCTCCCGTGACGACCTTGGCGTGCAGCTGGCGCTGCAGGTCCCACGCCCGCTGGTAGTCGACGAGGTCGGGATCGAACCCTAGATGGACAAAGCGCATGCCAACGAGCGTACGCGCGCCGATGCGGTGTGCCGGGCGCGGCCCGGTGTGCCGGGCGCGGTCCGGTATGCCGGCGGGCACCCGTGAGGCCGCAGTTGCGACCCGTCATGATCAGTCCATGACGCCGGTCGACCAGCACTCGGAGGGACCGCCGCGTGCGGGACGTCACCGCGCCACCCGGGCGCCCCACCGACAGCGCACTGTGCGCCTCGCGGCGCTGGGTGTCGTGTTGGCCTGGCTGGCGGTCGCGGGCGTCGGCGGGCCGCTCATCGGCCGACTCTCCGAGGTGCAGCAGAACAACAACGCCGGCTTCCTCCCGAAGTCCGCCGAGTCGACCGCGGTGAACACCTTCACCGAGAAGGCCACCGCCACCCGGGCGCTGCCCTATCTCGTCGTCATCGAGCGGCCGTCCGGCCTGCAGCCCGCGGACGCCGCGGCCGTGCAGTCCTGGGTCGCCGGCATACCGCGCCTGCCGTTGCCGGCCGACCCGACGCGCACACTCGGGGAGTTCCTCGTCAGCCCACCGCTCGGCGGGCTGCCCAGCGAGGACAAGCAGGCGGTGCTGGTGCCCGTGCAGCTCGTGGGCAGCAGGGCCTCGGAGACCATCGCCGGCACGTCCGTGCTCTTCGAGGTCGCGCAGGCCCTGCGGGCGTCGGGGGAGGCGTCCCTCGGGTCAACCGGCCTCAGCGTCCACGTCACCGGCCCCGGCGGGTTCTTCGCGGACTTCGTCACGGCCTTCGGCGGCATCGACGGGATCCTGCTGCTCGTCGCCCTCGGTGTGGTGTTCGTCATCCTCCTGGTCGTCTACCGCAGCCCCTTCCTGCCCTTCGCCGTGCTCGTCACATCGGTGTTCGGGCTGTCGACGGCGGCGCTCTTCGTCTTCCCGCTGGCCAAGAACGGCGCCATCGCCCTCAGCGGGCAGAGCCAGGGGATCCTGTTGATCCTCGTCGTGGGGGCGGCGACGGACTACGCGCTGCTGCTCGTGGCCCGCTACCGCGAGGAGCTGCACGACCGCCAGACACCGTGGCAGGCCATGAAGGTCGCCTGGCGGGCGGCCGTCGAGCCGATCGCCGCCAGTGCCGCCACCGTCATCATCGGGCTGCTCTGCCTGCGCCTGTCCGAGCTGGGGAGCACCCGGGGGCTCGGGCCGGTCGGCGCCTTCGGCATCCTCGGCGCCTTCGTCGCCGCGCTGACGTTCCTGCCCGGGGTGCTGCTGCTGGCCGGACGCCGGATCTTCTGGCCACGCATCCCGCGGGTCGACCACGTCCACGCGGAGGATGCCCTCGGTCGCTCGGGGGTCTGGGGCCGGGTCGCAGGGCTCGTCGGCACCCACCCGCGCCGGACCTGGGTCCTGACGTTCGCGGCGCTCGCGGTCTGCGCGGCCTTCGTGCCCACCTACGCCGCGAAGGGGGTCACCCAGTCGGACCTCTTCCTCACGCGCGTCGACTCGGTCACCGGTCAGGAGGTCCTGGCCAGGCACTTCCCAGCCGGGTCGGGGTCGCCGGTGCAGATCGTCACCCCGGTGGCCGAGGTGGACCGGGTCGTCGCCCTGGTGGGCACCGTCGCCGGAGTGCGTGACCCGTTCGTGGGAGAGGCCCCCGGGCAGCCGCCGAAGGTCGTCGACGGGTCGGTGCGGGTGCAGGCCACCCTCGTCGCCCCGGCCGACAGCGTCGAGGCCGAAGGGACCGTCGAGACGCTGCGCACGACGCTGGACCAGGTGGGCACGGACGTGCTCGTCGGCGGCAGCACGGCCGTCAACCTCGACGTCCGGGAGGCGAGCCAGCGCGACCTCAGGGTCATCATCCCGACGATCCTCGCCGTGATCTTCGTCGTGCTCGCGCTGCTGCTGCGCTCGCTCGTCGCCCCGGTCCTGCTGGTCGCGGCCAACGTGCTGTCCTTCGCGGCGACCATCGGGGTCGCGTCCCTGGTGTTCAACCACGTCTTCGACTTCCCGGGCTCCGACCCGGCGACGCCGCTCTACGGCTTCGTCTTCCTCGTTGCGCTCGGCATCGACTACTCGATCTTCCTGATGACCCGGGTGCGGGAGGAGACCCGGGCGCGGGGCACCAGACCGGGCATCCTCGTCGGGCTGGCCGTCACCGGAGGCGTGATCACCAGCGCCGGCATCGTGCTCGCGTCGACGTTCTCCGCGCTCGCGGTGCTGCCGATCCTCTTCCTCGTCCAGATCGCCTTCATCGTCGCCTTCGGTGTCCTGCTCGACACCATCGTCGTCCGGAGCCTGCTCGTGCCGGCCCTGGCCCACGACCTGGGCGACCTGGTGTGGTGGCCGTCGAGGCTGTGGCGCCACCCCACGACGTCGGAGCCTGAGGCCACCACGTCCTCGAGGCCCGGGGGAGGCTAGGTTGGGCGCCATGACTCGCGTCGGACTCGTCGGCTACGGGTCGTCGGGCCGGACCTTTCACGCGCCGCTCGTCGCGGCCGCCGGACTCGAGCTCGTCGCGGTGGCGACCGGCAACCCGGAGCGGGTCGCGCAGGTGGGCGCGGACAGCCCGTCCGCGCTGGTCGTCCCGGACCTGGCCGGGTTGCTCGAGGTCGCCGACCTCGACCTCGTCGTCCTCGCGTCGCCGACCGGGGTGCACGCCGCGCAGGTCGCGCAGGTGGTGGCGAGCGGCCCGGCCGTCGTGGTCGACAAGCCGTTGGCCGTCGACGCCTCGGCGGCACTGGAGGCGGTGGACGTCGCGGCCCACGAGGGCGTCCCCCTCACGGTGTTCCAGAACCGGCGCTACGACCCCGAGTTCCGCACCATGCAACGGGTCCTCGCCTCGGGCGAGCTCGGGCAGGTGCTGCGGGCCGAGCTGCGGTGGGAGCGGTGGCGACCCGTGCCCAAGGACCGGTGGCGCGAGAACGCTGCCCCGGGCGAGGGTGGCGGCATCCTGCTCGACCTCTTCAGCCACCTCGTGGACCAGGCCGTCCTGATGTTCGGCCCGGTCGGGACCGTCTACGCCGAGCTGGCGGCCCACACCACCACGGCCGAGGACACCGCCTTCCTCAGCTGCCGGCACGGGTCGGGCGTGGTCTCGCACCTCGGCGCCACGTCGGTCTCTGCCGCCCCCGGGCCGCGGGTGCGCCTCCTCGGTGACCGGGCGGCATACCTCATCGGGGCACAGCGTGACGAGGAGACCGCCTTCACCGAGTGGCAGCCCGCAGACGCCGACCACATCGGGTGGCTCGTCAGGGGGAGCGAGCGCGAGCCGGTGCGGGGGGAGCCGGGGGACCAGGCCGACTTCTACCGGGAGGTGGCTGAGGCGCTGCGGCAGGACGACCCGCAGGCGGCGATGCCCGTCGACCCCCACGACGCCGTCCACGTCCTCGCGGTCCTCGACGCGGCCCGGGTCAGCGCCACGGGGGGTCGCGTCGTGGAGGTCATCACCCCCGGGGACGCCCCGTGAGCACCCCGTGAGCGCCGCTGCCCGGATCGTCGTGACCGGCGGCGCCGGGTTCATCGGCGCCAGTGTCGTCCGACAGCTCGTCGACGGTGGCCACGACGTCAGCGTCCTCGACTCGTTGCGGCCGGACGTCCACCGGGACGGGGGAGCGGCTGCCCGTGAGCGGCTGGGCGCGCTTGCGGTGACGCTCACGCGGGCCGATGTGCGGGACCTCGACGCCGTGCTCGCCGCGGTCCGCGACGCCGACGCCGTCGTCCACCTCGCCGCCAAGGTCGGGCTCGGCGTGGACCTCGCCGACATGGACGACTACGTGTCGAGCAACGACCTCGGGACCGCCGTCGTGCTGCGGGCGGCCGGGGCCGCGGGCGTCGCGCGGTTCGTCCAGGCCAGCTCGATGGTGGTCTACGGCGAGGGGCGCTACACCTGCGCCGACCACGGGGTGGTGCCGCCGGCTCCTCGAAGGCTGGATTCGTTGCAGGACAGGCAGTTCGAGCCGCCGTGCCCCGAATGCGGTCGCGCGCTGGAGGCTGGTCTCGTCGACGAGTCCGCACCGCTCGACCCTCGCAACACGTATGCCGTGACCAAGGTCGCGCAGGAGCACCTCGCCGCCGTCTGGGCGCGCGAGACCGGTGGGGCGGCCGTCTCGCTGCGGCTGCACAACGTCTACGGCGCCGGGATGCCGAGGGACACTCCCTACGCCGGGGTCGCCGCGATCTTCTCCTCGTCGCTGGACCGGGGCGAGGCGCCCACGGTGTTCGAGGACGGTTGCCAGCGGCGCGACTTCGTGCACGTCGACGACATCGGGGCGGCCTTCAGGGCGTCGGTCGAGGCCGCCACCGTCGGGCACATCGCCCTCAACGTCGGGTCGGGGGTGGTCAGCACCGTCGGGGACATGGCCCGGGCGCTGGCCGGGGCCCGGGGTGGTCCCGAGCCGGTGGTGACCGGGGGGTTCCGGCTCGGCGACGTGCGGCACATCACCGCATCAAGCGCCCGGATCGCGTCGGAGCTGGGGTGGCGGGCGCGGGTGCCGCTGGCCGAGGGCGTACGCGGACTGACCTTCACCTGAGCCGCTGACCTTCACCTGAGCTGTTCCCCTTGACCCTGAGTCATGGTGGGCAGTTGGCGTCAGGCCTGCTGGGGCAGGACGACGTCGAACCGGCAGCCCCCGGGGACGTTGGCGACACCGATCGAGCCCGAGTGGGCCTCGACGACGCCTTTCGCGATGGCGAGTCCGAGGCCGGCGCCCGCGTCCTCGGTGCCGCGTTCGGGGGCGGCGCGCCAGCCGACGTCGAAGAGCCGCCCGAGGTCGGTCTCGGGGATGCCGCCACAGCCGTCCGTGACGGCGATGTGGATGCGGCCGTCGGGGGCACGTCGCGCCGACAAGGCCACCGTGCCGCCCGCGTCCGTGTGCCGGATCGCGTTGCCGACAAGGTTGGTCACGGCCCGGGCCAGCTCCTCGCTGTGGCCCCGCACCGCGAGCCGGTCCCCGTCGTCCGCGGCATCGAGCACGAGGGTGACCCCGCGCTGGCGCGCGTGGACGACGAGCTCGCCGACGACGTCGTGCGAGAGCTCGACAAGGCTGACCATGGCCCGCGGCTCGGGGTCGGTCGCCGGTGCTGCATGCAGGCGGGAGAGCTCGAAGAGGTCGCCGACGAGGCCGTTCATCCGGTCGACGGTCTGGCGCATCTGGCGCAGCGCTCCGGGCTCGTCGTCGATGACGCCGTCCTCGAGCCCCTCGGCGAGCGCCCGCAACCCGGCGAGCGGCGTGCGCAGGTCGTGGGACATGAAGGCGACCAGCTCGCGCCGGCTGTCCTCGAGGGCTCTCGCCCGCCGCTGGGCGGTCCCGAGGCGGTGGCGGGTGACGTCGAGCTCCTCGGCCAGGGCGGTGATCTCCGCCGGCGCCGACGAGCGGCCCGGAGCCGACGAGCGGCCAGGCGCCGGGAGGGCGCCGGGGGATGTGGACCCATGGGGGCCGGCCAGCTCCCGCAGGGCGGAGGTCAACTCGCGCGACCCCGTGCTGACCCGTCGCCCGAGGACGAAGGACAACAGCACCCCGATCACCGTGGCGCAGGCCAACGCCACGGAGACCGCCGTCGAGTCGTGGCTGGAGATGAACATCAGCTGGACGTTGAGCGCGACGGAGGCCGTCACCGCCACCAGCGGCACGAGCGCTGCGACGACGATCGACCACAGAAGTGACCGGGCCCGGACAGCCTGCAGGACCAAGGCGCCCAGCGCGGCGACCACGACACAGGTCAGGGCCGTGATGGCGATGATCTGGACCATGTCACCCATCCGACGACACGGCCCCGTCGAAGCGGTAGCCGGCCCCCCTGACCGTGACGACCAGTCGAGGGTCCGACGGGTCGGTCTCGACCTTCTCGCGCAGGCGACGGACATGCACGGTCACGGTCGAGGTGTCCCCGAAGTCCCAGCCCCACACCCGTCGCATCAGCTGCTCCTTGGTCATGGCCTCGCCGGGGTGGCCCATCAGGTAGGCGAGGAGATCGAACTCACGGTGGGTCAGCGAGACGTCCTGCCCGTCGAGGCGGGCAACCCGGCCCGCCAGGTCCAGCGCAAGAGTGCCAGATGCCAGCCGGCGGGGGAGCAGGGGCTGGGCCCCCAGTCGTTCGCCGCGGCGCAACAGGGCCTGGACCCGCCCCACCACCTCCCGGGGGCTGAACGGCTTGACCATGTAGTCGTCCGCCCCGAGGTCGAGGCCGAGGAGGCGGTCCTCCTCGTCACCGCGGGCACTGAGGATGATCACCGCGGCCCGGTCGTCGTCCGCGCGGCGCCGCTGGAGGACGTCGAGCCCGGACATGCCCGGAAGCATGAGGTCGAGGACGACGACGTCGGGTCGACGCTGCGTCCACTCCTGCAGCGCGCTCGGGCCGTCACTCGCGGTGACCGGGTCGAACCCGGCCCTGCGCAGGTAGGCCGACAGGACACTCGACACGGTGGTGTCGTCCTCGACGACGAGCACGGTGGCCACCATGGTGGCGAGCCTAAGGGCAGGACGGGCTGACGACGCCTCCCCGGCCACCGGATCGGGCGACCGTAAGGGTTTCGTCATCCGGGCCGCGGCGGGGACCCGGACCCGGTCTCCTAGGGTCTGAGGATGCCCTCAGCCGTGGACGTCGTGCTGCCCTGCCTCGACGAGGTGCTGGCGCTGCCGTGGGTGCTCGGCCGGATGCCGTCCTGGGCTCGCCCCATCGTCGTCGACAACGGCTCGATCGACGGCTCCGCGCAGGTGGCGCTCGACCTCGGCGCCACGGTCGTCACCGCCGACCAACGCGGCTACGGCGCGGCGTGCCACACCGGCGTCGAGGCGGCCACGGCTCCCCTCGTCGCGGTCATGGACGCCGACGCCAGCCTCGACCCTGCCGATCTGGCGCTCCTGCTCGCAGCTCACGAGGCCGGCGGG
This sequence comes from Lapillicoccus sp., assembly GCF_046595215.1. Classification (NCBI taxonomy): domain Bacteria; kingdom Bacillati; phylum Actinomycetota; class Actinomycetes; order Micrococcales; family Intrasporangiaceae; genus Lapillicoccus; species Lapillicoccus sp. The sequence continues at coordinate 13,309 of NZ_JBKJPP010000117.1, forward strand.
GACCTCGTCGTCGGACGGCGTATGCCGGTCGGCCGGGGCGCGTGGCCCTGGCACCTGCGTCTCGCCAACCGCGAAGTGGCCCGCCGGCTCAACCGGCGGACCGGGCTGCGGCTGCGGGACGTCGGGCCGATGCGCCTCTGTCACCGGGCGGACCTGCTCGACCTCGCGGTGGCCGACCGCCGGTCGGGTTACCCGCTCGAGACGGTGGTCCGGGCTGCCGAGGCCGGGTGGACGGTGGTCCAGGTGGACGTGCCCTACCGCCCCCGCGCCGGACGGTCCAAGGTGACGGGGACCCCTCTGGGCGTGGTCCGCGCGGTGCACGACATGACCAGGGTCCTGGCCGGATGACCCCCGACACCGTCGTCGTCCTCGCGAAGTCACCGGTCCCGGGCCGGGTCAAGACCCGGCTGACGCCCACCTTCACTCCCCACGAGGCTGCGGCGTTGGCCACGGCCGCGATCCGCGACACCTTGGACGCGGTCAGTCAGGCGCGACCCCGGCGCACGGTCATCGCGTGGGACGGGCCCCGGACCCGGTGGCTGCCGGAGCACGCTGTCGTGCACGCCCAGCGGGGGGCCACCCTGGACGAGCGGCTCGAGCACGTCTTCGCCGACCTGCTGGGCGCGGACGACGACCGACCCACTCTGCTGGTCGGCATGGACACCCCACAGCTGCGGGGCAGCGACCTCGACGTGGACTGGTCCGGCGTGGATGCCGTGCTGGGGCTCTCGGAGGACGGGGGCTACTGGGCGATCGGGTTCCGCCGCTACCACCGCGGTGCCATCGAGGGCGTTCCGATGTCGACGGAGCGCACGGGGGCCGAGCAGCTGGCCCGACTGCGCTCGCTGGGCCTCACCGTCCGCCTCCTGGCGCCGATGAGGGACGTCGACGAGCCCGGCGACGCCTTCGAGGTGGCTCGGCTCGCTCCACAGAGCCGGTTCGGGCGCCTGCACCGCAGGCTCGTGTCCACCCCCTGCCCGCCCACCACCCTCTTCGAAGCGGCGATCGCGGGCGGGGACGTCCACGTCCACGCCGGCGGCTCGACCCGGGTCTCCTGTCGCCCGCTCGACGTCCGTGCCTGGCTGGCCATGAGCGCGGCCGACGAGCTGCTCGTCTCGCGGTGTGAGGGGCCGGTGCTCGACATCGGGTGCGGCCCGGGTCGGTTCGTCGAGGCCCTCGCCGAGCGGGGGACGCCTGCCCTCGGGGTGGACGTCTCTGCCGGAGCCGTGGCACAGACGTCCCGGCGCGGAGCATGCGCACTGCTGCGCAATGTCATGGATCGCCTTCCCGGCGAAGGGCGTTGGGCGACAGTCCTGCTCGCTGACGGCAACATCGGCATCGGGGGTGACCCGCTCACCCTGCTGAGTCGGTGTCGCGAGCTGGTCCGCCCGGGGGCCGTCGCCCTTGTCGAGACCAGCCCGGATGACACCGTCGACCTCCGGACCACGGTGACCCTCCACGAGCCGCACGGGCGGCACTCGAGACCCATCCCGTGGGCCGTCATCGGCACGGTCCCCCTCATCCGGCTCGCTGGCCGCGCCGGCTTCGTCGCCATCGAGGACTGGCGCGTCGACGGCAGGGCGTTCGTGGCACTGCGCCACGCCGGCTGACCCGTTGCCCGTCGCGAATCGTCGAGGCCCGCCCGTGCGCGGGGTCAGAAGCGCAGCCGCCGGTGGCGAGCAGGGTGACGAGGATCAGCACGACGGTGGTGACGGCCAACAGCGACGTGCGCATCACCCGGCGACGCCGCGCCGGGGCGTTCCGGGCCAGGAACCACCCGAGGGCGATCGCCACGGGGGCGATGACGACGTCGTGGGCGGCGACCCCGCCCGCGGTCCAGAGGGCCACCCGGACCCACTGGCCGGGTGGGACGGCGGCGACGAAGGCGTAGGCGCCGACGAGAGCGAGCAGGACGCCCGTGGCGACGAGGGACGCGCGCAGCACCGGTGAGGTGGGTGTCGCCGAGGTGGTGGGCGTTGTCGCAGTGGTGCTCACGCGATCACCTCGAGGCGCTCGACCCACGTGGTCTGCAGGACCCCTGCCCGGTTGGGGGCGATGAGGCGGGCGGGGAAGCCGTGGTCGAGCGAGAGCAGCGCCCCGTTCAGCGCCAGGGCCAGCAGCGTGCCGGGATGGGCGGCATACGCCGCCGGGAGGACCGTCTGGCGGTAGCCGCCGGAACGTTCCGCGGAGTCGACCCGCAGGTCCGATCCGGAGCCGCCCACGAGGGCGAGCAGGTCCCGCACCCGCACCCCTGACCACGTCGCGCCAGCGCTCCAGCCCTCGACGCAGGAGATCGGGAGGTCAGCCGTGACCTGGGGACGGCGCGCAGCTCGGCGAGGCCGAGCGACCGGCTGCCGCCGGGGCCGCTCAGGGCCACGCGCCAGCGACCTCGTCGGTGGACGGCCCGATGCCCGCCTGCAGCGCGGTCCGGTTGACGGGCCCCCCGGGGCTCGTGCTCGGTCGTCGGGTGCGCAACAGGGACAACGACTCCAGCGGGCGGATCGTCGATCCGACGGTGAGTGCCAGGGCGCCGGCCGAGACGCCCAGAGCGCCCCGGATGAACCATCGGCGGTCTCCGCCGACCTGGCGGCTGCTCGCGGCGTCGTCGCCGGACGCGACGTCCTCCGGCGCCTCCAAGGGCGCTCAGTGCCGTCCGGATCACGGGCAGCTTGACCGCGATGTGGATGACGAGGGCATCAATGGCCACCCAGGCAAACGCGAAGTGGACCTGGGTGAAGCCGAATCCGAAGACGTACCAACCGGCTCCGTTGGCGATGCCGGTGAAGAGCAGGAGAGGGACGCTCGCGGTGCCCGCCGCGACGTGGATGCCCTGGGTGACCCGGTAGGCCCAGGACGGGTCGGGCGGCAGCACGAAGAACGGCAGCGGGTGCTGCTGGAGATGGCTGACGATCCCGGTGAGGAAGCAGATGCCGAAGGCGGCGCCGAGCCAGACGCCCAGCCGGGCCGTGACGCGAGGGCCGTGCAACGCGGACCAGAAGTCCTCCGGGAGGGGTGGTTGCCTCATGACCACGACGGTAGGACGTGGCGCCGCAGGGCGACGGCGCGAGCGCTTACGGCCGGGTGACACTTCGCGGCGCGTGGCCCACGCTCACCCCGGCCAACGGCCGGACCGGGCACAGTGGTCACCATGCGGCTCGTCCTCGGCTCCCTCGTGTGCGCCGCGGCGTATGCCGTGCTCTTCGGTCTCGGTGACACCGCCACCGGTCGACCGGTGGTCCGCGGCGGCATCTTTGCCGTGTGGGCGTTGTCCCTGGTCGTGACCTGGTGGGCAACTACGGGCGGGTTCCGTTGGCGCAGGCCAGTGCTCGCGGTCATCCTGGCAGCCACCGTCGTCCAGCTGCCAGGCGTGCTCGTCCCGCCGCGGACGAGCTCGGACGTCTACCGCTACGTGTGGGACGGTCGGGTCCAGCTCTCGGGGACGTCCCCCTACCGCTACGCCCCGCTGGACGACCGGCTCGCGGGTCTGCGCGACCCGGTCCTCTTCCCGGGGCTCGGGCCGAACGACCGGTCCGGCTACCTCACCGAGCCCCTCCCAAGCGACCGCGCCGAGCTCTCCCGCCGCGCCGCCGACGACGGCCGCACCCGGATCAACCGCCCGAGGGTGCCGACGATCTACCCCCCCGTCGCGCAGGCCTGGTTCGCCGCGGTCGCCGCGGTCACCCCCTGGTCGCTCGGCACGCTCGGTCTGCAGGTCGGCAGTGCCCTCCTCGCGATCGGTATGGCCGGAGTCCTGGCGGGGTGGCTCCGCCGCCGCGGGGGCAACCCCCTCTGCGCGCTCTGGTGGGCGTGGTGCCCGACGGTCTTCGTCGAGGCGGGCAACGGCGCCCACGTCGACATCGTCGCGACCGCCCTCGTCCTCGGCGCCGTGGCGGCCGGCGCCAGCACGGCCGGCCGGCGCCGCATGCGGTGGCTCGCCGGCCTGCTGCTCGGGCTCGCCGCCTCGGTGAAGCTCACCCCCCTGGCACTCGCCCCGGCTCTCATGCCCTTGCGACGTGAGGGCCTGCGGGCCGCACTCCCGGCCCCGGTCGCCGCCGTGGTCGCGCTTGCCGCGACCTATCTGCCGCACGCGCTCGTGGCCGGCAGCCTCGTCCTGGGCTACCTCCCCGGTTACCTGTCCGAGGAGGGTGGTGCGAGAGCGGGGGTGCTCGGGTTCGTCCTGCCCGCCAGCTGGCTGACTCCCGCGATCGTCCTCGTGCTGGGGGTCACCGCGGTCGGGGTGATGACCCGGGTGGGCTCCCGCCCGGACCCGGCCCACGCGGCGCTCGTCCTCTTCGGGGTGCTGCTCCTCACGACGACGCCCACCTACCCCTGGTACGCCCTGCCGCTCGTGGCCCTCGCCGTCCTCACGCACCGCCTCGAGTGGCTCGCCGTGGCGGTCGCGGGCCATCTCGCCTACGAGGGCGCCGGCGGCAGCCTCCCGCCGATCGGGTATGCCGTGGCCGCAGTCGTCGTCGTCTGGGTCAGCCTGTCACGCGCGGGCCGCCTGCCGGCCCGCCTTCAGAGGCGGCGGGTCTCGAGTGGCTCCTCCACTGCCGCGTCACCGTCCCGCCGCACGACATAGGCACCTTGGCCGTCCTGCTCCGTCACCGCCTCCACGAGCTCGGTGCCGTGGTAGACGAGGCCGACCCCGTCATCGGTGCAGTGCGTCTGCCCGAAAGTGCCGTCGGCGACGAGCCGGTGCACGAGGGGGCGCCGTCCCGGTTCGGAGTCGTAGTGCACGCCGTTGGCGTAGGGCAGCAGCGCCAGGCCGTTGGTCACGGCCCGCAGCTGCGGGCCGAAGGAGTCGGTCGTGCCGCCCTCATACCAGCAGATCGAGCCCGCCGAGACACCGGCCAGGACGACGCCTGCCGCCCATACGCGCCGCATGATCGCGTCGAGACCGTGCACCCGCCAGACTGCGAGGAGGTTGGCGACGGAGCCGCCGTTGACCCAGATGACGTCCTGCTCCATCAGGTGCCCCTCGATGTCCTCGACGTTGGGCATCGTGAAGAGGCGCAGGTGGCTCAGGTCCAGTCCGCGCTCACGGGCCGCCTCGGAGAGGCGGAACGAGAACTCCGCCGGGTCTCCCGAGGCCGTGCCGACGTGGCAGACCCGGGGGGTGCGGCCATGCGCACCGCTGAGCTCCACGGCATACGGGATGAGGTCGCCGAGCCCGAAGTGGAGTCGGTCGTGGGCGCGGTAGCCGCCCGAGGTGGCGAGGATGGTCGGGTGGCCAGGCATGGAGGCCAGCGTAGGGCGATCCCGGGAGCAGAGGCGCACGGCATACCCGGACCTTTTCGGCGTCCTGGTTGCGGGGTGGAGGGGTGCCGACGGAGGGGCTGCGCTCGGGCCAGGCGGGTACGAGGGCTGCCCGGATGCCTCGTCTCCTGTCTTCGAGTTCCGAAGCAGATCGACCGGGGCCCCGCCCCCCTGTGGACGAGCGAGACCGTCCCGGGGCCGACCGCGCCACCATGGACTCGTGAGCCCACCCCCGATGACCGATCCCGCCGCCGCGCTCCCCGAGGTGCCCGGGCACGTCCTGACCGAGCTCATCGGGCGCGGCGCCTCGAGCCAGGTCTGGGCGGCCCGCGCCGAGTCGTCGGGAGAGATGGTCGCCGTCAAGATCACTGTCGCGAGGGCGCAGGAGTCCTCGAACGTCGTCGACCTCGCAGCGCGCGAGCGGACCATCCTCGAGCGGGTCGACAGTGACCATGTGGTGCGCCTCCACGAGGCGCTCACCCTCGAGAACGGATCCGTCGCGCTGGTGCTCGACCTCGCCGACGGCGGCAGCCTCGAGGACCTCGTGTCGATCCGCGGAGCCCTCGACCCCGGCGAGGTCGTGACGATCTTCACGCCCGTCGCGGCAACACTGGGCGCGCTGCACGCTGCCGGGGTGATCCACTCCGACCTCTCCCCGGGCAACGTCCTCTTCACGGGTGAGGGCAAGCCGATGCTGAGTGACTACGACGGGGCACGCCTGGTGGGCGAGCAGCACCCGCACACCGTCTCCGGCACCCGCGGCTTCGTGGCTCCCGAGGTCTACCGGGGTGGGTTGCCGACCGAGGCGAGCGACGTCTGGTCCCTGGCGGCACTGGCGTGGTACGCGGTCACGGGGGGCAGCCCGCCGCACCCGGAGAACGCCGGCACGAGCGCGGAGGCCACCATCGGCCCGGACTTCGCCCCGGTGCTCGCGTCGATGCTCTCGGCGGATCCCGGTGCCAGGCCGACGGCGGCGCAGGCCGCGGTCGCCTTCTACCGGGTCGCGGTCCCCGCTCCCGTAGGGCTCGCCGGACGCAACCCCGACCTGGCGACCGCGATGACCCACCGGGTCCGGCAGGGGGTGACCGACCCTCCTGCCCACGCGGGCCATCCGTGGTCCGCGACGCCTCCGACCGGGCCGCGACGCCGAGCCGCTCGAGCAGCAGAGGCCCGCGAGCTGTCGGTCACGACGCGACTCGGACTCGTGCTCGGGGCAGCGGTGGTCTTCACGGCGGGGCTGCTGTTCCTCCTGTCCCGGCAGCACAGTGAGGCTGCCGGCTCCCCACCGCTCGCCGTCGCGACCGGCAGGGTGAGCATGGCGAGCACCACCACCGCCACCACACAGGGCGCCGCGGGCAGGGCCGTCGCGCAGCTCCGGTCCGATCCGCCGTCGACGCTCCAGACCCTGGCTGATGCGCGTGCCTTCGCGCTGGTGTCGGGCGACCCAGCTCAGCTGCTCCTGGTCGACGTCGAGGGCTCGAACGCCCAGCAGGCGGACCTCGTGATACTGGACCAGCTGAAGGGTCAGGGTCAGCGCTATGCCGACCTCGTCTTCCACGTCCGGTCGGCCGAGATCGTCGGGGTCGACGACACGAGTGCCCAGGTGCTCGCTGTCATCGACCGCGCCCCCTACACCGTCATCGGTCCCGGTGGTGCGCGTGCGCAGCCACCGGCGCAGGAGGGCCGCTCCTACCGTTACAGCCTCGCCCTGACCGGCGCCGACTGGCGCCTCACGGACATCGCCGAGGGCTAGCTCGTCCCGCCAGTCGAGGGCTGCCCGGCGGTCCCTGAGCGTCGTCTGCTTCGTTCGCGTCGCCTGTCTGGTCAGGACGGGGCCTAGACGATTGTCGCGACGGCCTCGCTCAGCGTGCCGTGGCGGTAGGTGAAACCCGTCTGCTCCAGCACCGCAGCACGGACCCGTTGGCTCCCGAGCACCTCGGTGGCGAACTCCCCGAGCACCGCCCGCAGCGCGAATGCGGGCGCGGGCAGCAGGGTGGGCCGGCCGAGCTGGGAGCCGATCTCGTGCACCACCTCCCGCTGCGGGAGCGCCTCGGGACCGACGACGTTGACCGGCCCGGTGATGTCCCGGTGGTCCACGAGATGGACGAGCGCACGGACCGTGTCGTCGAGCGAGATCCACGGCCAGTACTGCCGCCCGCTCCCGAGCGGTCCGGCGAGACCGAGCCGGCCCAGGCTCACCAGGGGCCCGAAGGCGCCCGCGCCCTGCGCCATCACCAGGCCCGTCCTGGACATGGCGACCGAGGCGCCGGCTGCGCTCGCGACCTGTGTCGCCGCCTCCCAGGCGCGGACGACGTCGGCAAGGAAGCCCTCCCCTCCGGGGCTCTCCTCGGTGAGTACCTCGTCACCGCGGTCGCTTCCGTAGAAGCCGACGGCCGAGCCGCTGACCAGCCGGATGGACGACCCGTGGGAGGCGACGGACTTCGCGACCGTTGCGGTGCCGTCGGCACGCGAGGAGAGGATCAGCTGCTTGTATGCCGGGGTCCACCGCTTGTCCGCCACGCCGGCACCGGCGAGGTGCACCACCGCGTCGATCCCCTCGAGCGAGGCTGGGTCGAGCGTGCGGTGGACCGGGTCCCAGGTGATCTCGGCGGCCGTGCGGGTCTCGCGGCGTACGAGGTGCAGGACGTCGTCCCCCCGGGCGCTGAGGAACGCCGACAGCGCCCCGCCGATGAGGCCGGAGGCCCCGGTGATGGCGATGCGGCGTGCGCTCACGTCGTGCTCCTCGGTGGTGGTGGGGGCGGGCTGCTAGAGGCCGAGCGAGGCCTCGAAGCGGCCCTCTTCCAGTCGCGTCTTCATCGTGGCGAGGAAGCGGGCGGCGTCCGCACCGTCGACGATGCGGTGGTCGTAGGACAGGGCGAGGTACATCATCGAGCGCACCGCGATCGTCTCGCCGCCGTCGACGTCCGCGACGACGACGGGACGCTTGACGAGCGCGCCCGTCCCGAGGATGGCCACCTGCGGCTGGTTGATGATCGGGGTGTCGAACAGCGCCCCCCGGCTGCCGGTGTTGGTGATGGTGAAGGTGCCACCGGCGAGGTCGTCGGGGGTGATCTTGTTGGTCCGGGTGCGGTCGGCGAGGTCGGCGATCGCCCGGGCCAGTCCGGCGATGTTGAGGTCCCCGGCGTTCTTGACCACCGGGACGATGAGGCCCTTCTCGGTGTCGACGGCGATGGAGAGGTTCTCCTGCGCGTGGTAGGTGATCTCGTCACCGGTGACGCTTGCGTTGACGTTGGGGTGGGCCTTGAGCGCCTCGACGCTGGCGAGCGCGAGGAACGGCAGGTAGCTCAGCTTGGTGCCCTCCCGCGCCGCGAAGTCCTTCTTGGCCCGCTCGCGCAGCCGGGCCACCTTGGTCAGGTCGACCTCGATGACCGTCGTCAGCTGCGCCGAGACCTGGAGCGACTCGAGCATCCGCTGCGCGATGACCTTGCGCAACCGGGACATCTTCTCGGTCGTGCCACGCTTCGCGGAGACCGACGCAGGCGCGGCCGCGCTGGACGCCGCCTGGTCCGAGGCGCCAGCAGGAGCAGGAGCAGCAGCGGTGGGTGGCTGGGCCGGGGCCTTGGCCTTCTCGGCCGCGTCGAGGACATCCTGCTTGCGGATCCGGCCACCGATCCCGGTGCCGGCCAGGCTGGCGAGGTCGACGCCGTGCTGGGCCGCCAGCTTGCGCACGAGCGGGGTCACGTATGCCGCGGTGTCCCCTCCGCCGTTGGACTCCGGGGCGCTCGGCGCGGCAGGGGGCGCAGGTGCGGCAGCGGCGGGTGCGGCAGGCGCGGGCTGAGCAGGCGCAGGCACGGCAGGTGCAGGTGCGGCAGGCGCAGGCGCAGCAGGTGCAGGCTCGGGGGCCTTCGCCGGCGCCGCCGGCGCCTCAGGCACCGTTCCGCCGGGCTCGCCACCGATGACGGCCAGGTCGCCGCCGACGGGCACGGTGTCGTCCTCGGCCACGAGGATCTTGGTGAGGATGCCGGCGACCGGGGACGGGATCTCGGTGTCGACCTTGTCGGTGGAGACCTCGAGCAGGGGCTCGTCGACCTCCACGGGGTCACCCTCGGCCTTGAGCCAGCGGGTGACGGTGCCCTCGGTGACGGACTCACCCAGGGCTGGCATGGTCACCGTCTGGCCCCCGCTGGAGCCACCGGAGCCTTCGGCGGCGCCACCCGAGCCACCGGAGTCGTTGGCGGGAGCCGAGCCACTCGCCTGGGGTGCAGTCTCGGGTGACGAGGGGTCGGTCGCCCCGCCCGTCTCAGCCTCGGGCTCGGAGTTCTCCTCGTCGACGGGCTGGTCGGTGGACGGGGTCGCCGGCTCGGGATCCGGGTCCTCGGCGGGCGCGTCCGCGGACTGGGCGGAGGACTCGCTCGAGCTGCCGTCAGCGTTGCCCGAAGCGCCGGGACCGTCGCCGATGACGGCAAGGTCCGCGCCCACCGGCACCGTGTCGTCCTCCTGGGCGAGGATCTCCTGCAGGGTCCCGGCGACCGGGGACGGAATCTCGGTGTCGACCTTGTCCGTCGAGACCTCGAGCAGCGGCTCGTCCACCGCCACCTCGTCGCCGACGTTCTTGAGCCAGCGGGTGACCGTCCCCTCGGTGACGGATTCACCCAGGGCCGGCATGGTCACGCGTTCGGACATGAGGTTGTCTCCTTCTGGGCGTTTCTCGGGCGTCAGGCGTGGGCGTGGAGGGGCTTCCCGGCGAGGGCCAGGTGCGCCTCTCCGAGAGCTTCGTTCTGGGTCGGGTGGGCGTGAACCAGGCTGGCGACGTCGGTGGGCAGCGCTTCCCAGTTGTAGATCAGCTGGGCCTCGCCGACCTGCTCACCCATGCGGGCCCCGATCATGTGGACGCCCACGACGGGGCCGTGCTTCTCGCGGACAAGCTTGACGAAGCCCTGGGTCTGGAGGATCTGCGACTTGCCATTGCCCCCGAGGTTGTACTCGTAGGTCTCGATCTCGCCGAACTTCTCCCGGGCCTGCGACTCGGTGAGTCCTACCGAGGCGATCTCGGGGTCGCAGTAGGTGACCCGGGGGATGCCCGTCTCGTCGATGGGAGCTGGGTCGAGCCCGGCGATGTCCTCGGCCACGAAGATGCCCTGGGCGAACCCGCGGTGCGCGAGCTGCAGGCCGGGGACGATGTCTCCCACGGCATACACGCCCTCGACGTTGGTGCGCAGGCGCTCGTCGGTCGGCACGAAGCCCCGGTCGAGCCTGATGCCGGCCTCCGCGTAGCCGAGGCCGTCGGTGACCGGGCCACGGCCGACGGCGACGAGCAGCAGGTCGGCCTCGAGGGTGTCGCCGCCCTCGAGCTGCACCGTGACGACGTCGCCGTCCTGGCTGGCACCGGCGAACGCCGCCCCGGTCCGCAGGGCGATCTTGCGCTTGCGGAACGTGCGCTCGAGCTGCTTGGAGACCGCCTCGTCCTCGGCGGCGACAAGGCGGGGCAGGGCCTCGACGATGGTCACCTCGGAGCCGAAGGAGCGGAACACCGACGCGAACTCGACGCCGATGACCCCGCCACCGAGGACGACCACCCGCGGCGGGACGGTGTCGAGCGACAGGGCCTGCTCGCTGGTCATGATCCGGCCCGTGATCTCGAGACCGGGCAGCGACCTCGCGACGGAGCCGGTGGCCAGGACGAGGTGTCGCCCGGTCAGCCGACGACCGTCGACCTCGACGGTGTCGGCGGCGACGAGCCGACCCTCGCCCTCGACGTAGTCGATGTTCCGTGACGACACCAGACCTTGCAGGCCCTTGTAGAGACGGGCGACGACACCGTCCTTGTAGGCGTTGACACCGCCCATGTCGACCGACTCGAAGGTCGTCCTCACCCCGAACCTCTCACTGTCCCGGGCGGCGTCCGCGACTTCGGCGGCGTGGAGAAGGGCCTTGGTCGGGATGCAGCCCTGGTGGAGGCAGGTCCCGCCGAGCTTGCTCTTCTCGACAAGGGCGACCGCCAGGCCCAGCTGCGCGGCGCGCAGGGCGCAGGCGTAGCCACCGCTGCCGCCTCCGAGGATGACGAGGTCGAAGGCCGTCTCGGCGCCAGCCGCCATGTGTGCGCTCCCTTGTGCAGGATCGTGTCCTCCGCGGGCGACGACGGATCGCGCCTCCGCCCGGAACGTTCACTGCGCATCCTGTCACTGATCGGCTCATAGGTCGCACACCGGTGCCGCATCGCGCGCTGGGCAGGCGGCGACCCGGGGGACCCGTTCGCGGCCGGAGGTGAGCCTGATGTCACCGGAAAAACGGCGCTCGCGCGATAATGTTGACGCATGGGTCTGTTGAACAGGTTTCGCCGCAAGACGTCTGGTGACGGCCGTCGCACGGACGGCCCCGCCATGGGCGTCGACCACGCCGCCGTCCGGGATCACCTCAGGAGTTTCGCCGAGACGCGACGTGGGGTGGAGGCCTTCGTCGAGCCCGCCACCAACGTCAGCGCCGAGAGTCTCATCCTCATCGCTACGGACGGCGAGTGGACCCGGCGTGCGGTGGGCTCGCGCAAGACCGCGTTCGACCTCGCCAAGGCGCTGGAGATTCCCGTCTACGACGTACTCTTGACCGGCTATCCGAGCCGGATGCGGCAGTGGAACTCCCAGCAACGCCGACGCGAGGGGCGCTGACGACCCCTTCGGACCGGGTCCGTGTGGCGGGTCCACGGCGTGGGTGACAGGGTGGCCCCGGCACCCCATGACTACCCCCCGCAGCCGCGGGGACACAGGAGGACGACATGTCAGGCAAGGCGAAGAAGACCGGTCCGTCCGAGGAGATGAAGGCGAAGTTTCGCGAGGCCCTCGACAAGAAGCAGGCCCACTCCGGCCGGGACGTCGCGGACGACGCCGAGCAGTCCAAGGTGCACGACGCCCACGGCCCGGCCAAGGCCCAGCAGATGTTCCGTCGCAAGTCCGGGGGCTGACGTGAGGGCGACTCAGGCGCGGGCGTAGCCCTCGACGAGGCTGAGCATGGTGCGCACGCCGTAGCCGGTGCCGCCCTTGGGGGTGTACCCGTAGGCACCCGCGTCGTTGTACGACGGGCCGGCGATGTCGAGGTGCGCCCACGGGATCGGCGTGTCGGCGTCCCCGCGCTGCGACCCGACGAACTCGCGCAGGAACAGCCCGGCAGTGAGCATGCCCCCCATCCGGTCGCCCTTGTGGGAGAGGTCCGCGACCTGGGAGTCGAGGTTGGGGCGCATCTCCTCCGGCAGCGGCATCGGCCACAGCTGCTCGCCGGCACTGTCGGCCGCGCTCTGCAGGGCGCCGCGCAGGTCCTCGTCGTTGGCCATGACTGCCGCGATCCGGTGGCCGAGCGACAGGACCTGGGCGCCGGTCAGGGTCGCGATGTCGACGATGGCGTCGGGGTACTTCTCGCTGGCGAGGGCCAGCGCATCGCCGAGGACCATCCGGCCCTCGGCGTCGGTGTCGATGATCTCGACGGTGCGGCCCCCGCGCATCGTCACGACGTCCCCCGGGCGCTGGGCGTTGCTGCCCGGCATGTTCTCGGCCAACGCGAGGTAGCCAGTGACGGCGACGGGCAGGCGCAGCTCGGCCACCGCGAGGACGCCCGCGGCGACGGCGGCAGCGCCGGCCATGTCGGACTTCATCGTCAGCATCGAGGCCGGAGGCTTGAGGCACAGACCACCCGAGTCGAAGGTGATGCCCTTGCCCACCAACGCGATCGAGGCCTTCGCGCCCGCTGGGGCGTAGGTCAGTGTCGCCAGCCGGGGCGGCCGCGCGGACCCCTGCCCGACACCGACGATGCCCCCGAAGCCGCCCCTGGCCAGGGCGCTCTCGTCGAGCACCCGCACCCGGACACCGGAGCCCTTGGCCCGGTCACGGACCTGCTCGACGAACGTCTCGGGGTAGAGCAGGTTCGGCGGGGCGTTGACGAGGTCGCGGCACCATGCCGTCGCGACACCGATCGTCGTGGCCCGCTTGACAGCCCGGCGGACCGCGGCGTCGCGAGCGCCCGTGGTGAGCAGCGTGACGGACTGGACCGGTACGGCAGCCGAGCCGACCCCACGGGGCCCGGTGACGGCATACCCACCGAGCGCCGCGCCCTCGGCGGCAGCGGCGACCAGCGCGACCGACCCAGCCGGCACGCAGACCGCAGCCTTCTTGACGGACGTGAGGCTGCGCACAGCCGAGCCGACCGCACGACGCAGCTGCTCCGGCCCGAGGTCGGAGCCGGCCCGGTCGCCGAGCCCGACGAGGACCACCCTGGCGGCTCGCACACCGGGGACACCGGCGACGGACACGAGCTCGTCGGGGGCGCCCTTGACCCCGAGTCCGGTGATGGTCGCCTCGAGCTGGGCCACCGCCTCGCGGGGGAGTCCATGACTGGCGGCGAGGGCGGGAGCGGGGCCGCTGCGGCTGACGCAGACGACGAGGACGTCGACGTTGGCGGTCGCCGCGGCTCGGTCTGAGACGGTGAGGGTCGGGGTGGTCAGGGGCACGAGGATGGTGTCCTTCGGGTGGGGGATCTGAGGTGGGACCGGCGTTTCGAGCATATCCACCGGTCCGCAGGAGGTGACCGCTGGCGCTAGCGTTGGTCGCATGAGCACCGGCGCGAGGACCTCACCCCTGCATGAACGCCACGTCGCCCTCGGCGCGAAGATGGCCGACTTCGGTGGGTGGGACATGCCCATCGAGTACCCCGGCGGCGGCGTCGTCGCCGAGCACACCGCGGTCCGTGAGCGGGTCGGGCTCTTCGACGTCAGCCACCTCGGCAAGGCGACGGTGCGCGGCGCCGGGGCGTTCGACCTCGTCAACTCCTGCTTCACCAACGACCTGGGTCGCATCGCCCCGGGTCAGGCGCAGTACACCCTCTGCTGCGACGCGTCCGGTGGCGTCGTCGACGACCTCATCCAGTACGTCCTGGCCGAGGACGACATCTTCCTCATCCCCAATGCCGCCAACACGGCCGAGATCGTGCGTCGGGTGAAGGCCGTTGCGCCAGAGGGCATCTCGGTGGAGGACCGCCACGAGTCCTACGGCGTCATCGCCGTGCAGGGACCGCGCTCCGACGAGGTGCTCGAGTCGCTGGGTCTGCCGACCGGGCACGACTACATGTCCTTCGTGCAGGCACAGTTCGGGGCGCCCGGCCACGACGTGATCGTCTGCCGGACGGGTTACACGGGGGAGCGCGGCTACGAGCTGGTCCCGCGGTGGGACGACGCGACGGCTCTCTGGGACGCCCTCGTCGAGGCGATGAAACCCCTCGGGGGTATGCCGTGCGGGCTCGGCGCTCGCGACACGTTGCGCACCGAGATGGGCTATCCCCTGCACGGCCAGGACCTCTCGCTCGACATCTCCCCGGTCCAGGCCCGGGCCGGCTGGGCCGTCGGCTGGAAGAAGGAGGCGTTCTGGGGTCGCGACGCCCTGGTCGCCGAGAAGGCGGCCGGTCCGCGGCGGCTCTCGTGGGGTCTGCTCGTCAGGGGCCGCGGCATCCCGCGCGCCCACTGCGCCGTCCTCGTCGACGGCGAGGTCGTCGGTGAGGTCACCTCGGGGACGTTCTCGCCGACGAGGAAGCAGGGCATCGCGCTGGCGCTGCTCGCCCCGACCGTGGGCCTGGGCGACGAGGTCGTCATCGACGTCCGGGGCCGCCAGGTCGCCGCGACCGTCGTCAGGCCCCCGTTCGTTCAGGTCCAGGTCCGCGAGTAGCCGGCGACCCGGTCGGGTTGGGAGCGAACTCCGGCGCCGCGTCGAAGTTGGCACGGCGGACGGCGCGGCGCAGTGTCGCCAGCACCCGGCCCCCCACCAGTAGGACCAGGGTCGCGGTGAGGAGGGCCCTCGGCAGGTCGTAGCCGAGGGACGTGGCGAGGTAGAACACCGCGTAGTGGCGCAGGTTGGCCGAGACCGGGTCGCCGGGCACGAAGCCGGCCCCCGTCGGGGCGCTCGCGACGTCGAGGAACGGCCAGAACCAGAGGTTCATCACCGCGCCGTAGGCCAGCCCCGCCACGGCGCCGTAGCCGGCGAGCAGCAGGCGTTCGGCCCACCCGCCGAGCCGCGGCAGCAGGGCCGCGCCGAGGGCGACCCACCCGGCGGCGAACATCTGGAACGGCACCCATGGCCCCACGCCGCCGGTGAGGAACGCCCCGGTGAGCAGGGCCAGCGCGCCGAGCAGGAACCCCTTGCTCGCGCCGAGCGCCCGGCCGCCGAGCAGGATGAGGAAGAACATCGGCTCCAGCCCCGCGGTCCCCGCCGACAGGACGCGCAACGCGCCGCCCATGGCCGCGAGGACGCCGAGCACGGCCACCGCCTTGGCATCGAACCCGTATGCCGTCATCTCGGCGAGCAGGACGAGCGCCAGGAGCCCGAGGAGCACCGCGAACAACCACGGGGCGTCGTGGCCGTGCTCCTCACCGATCGTCGGGTCGGCGAGAAACGGCCAGCCGAAGGCGACCAGCCCGACGACGGTCACCAGGGCCAGGGCGAGCACGGCGGGGGGTCGGAACCTCATGACAGGCACCTCATGACGCGGCCCCGAGCCCGGTGACGACGTCCGCGACGGTGAGGTAGGGCAGGGGGTGGAGGATCTTGGCCACCTGGGGTGCGAAGGCCGGTGACCCGGACAGCACCGCACGCACGGGTCCGTCGGCGACGACGTCACCGTCCGCCAGGACGACGACCCGGTCGGCGACGTCGGCGGCGAGCTCCACGTCGTGCGTCGCGAGCACGACCGCGTGGCCGTCGCGCGCGAGCTCGTGAAGCACCTCGACGAGCCGCGCCTTGGCGGGGTAGTCAAGACCGCGGGTCGGCTCGTCGAGCAGGACGAGGGAGGGCGCTCCGCCGAGGATCACGCTGAGGGCCAGGCACAGGCGCTGGCCCTCGGAGAGGTCGCGGGGGTGGGCGTCGGGCTCGAGGTCGCCGCCGATGCGGCGCAGCAGGGCCGCGGTCGTGCCTGCCGTCAGCCCGAAGTCGGCGTCGGCGCTCGCGCACTCCCCGGCCACCGTGTCGTCGTAGAGGAGCAGACCGGGATCCTGGGGGACCAACCCCACGGCAGCCACGAGGCGCGACGGCGGCGTGCCCGCGGGATCAAGCCCCCCGACCCGCACCGTCCCGGACGAGGGCTTGAGCTGGCCGACGAGGGCGGCGAGCAGCGTCGACTTGCCCGCGCCGTTGCGACCCATGACCGCCACGACCGAGCCCCGGTGGACCTCGAGGGTGGTGTTGCGCAGTGCCGTCGACACGCCCCGTCGCACGGTGACCCCCCGCACCGAGGCCGCGAGCGGGCCTGGCGCTGCTGCCGGGGCCGTCGGTGGCGACGTCGGCGGGGGCGTGCCGCTCAGCCGACCGCGCAGGTCCACGGCCCGGCGCCGGGCGTCGCGGATCGACAGCGGGAGCGGGCTCCACCCCATCCGGCGACCGAGCTCGATCACCGGCGGGTGGACGACGGAGCGCGACATCGCATCGGCGGGGTCGGTCAGCGGCGCGACCCGTCCGTCCTCGACGACGAGCACCCGGTCGGCGTGGTGGATGACCCGCTCGAGCCGGTGCTCGGCGAGGACGACGGTGATGCCGAGGTCGTGCACGAGTCGGTGCAGCGCCGCGAGGACGTCCTCGGCCGCCACGGGGTCGAGGGCAGAGGTCGGTTCGTCGAGGACGAGCACGCGCGGTCCGGCCGCCAGCACCGCACCGATGGCGACACGTTGCTGCTGTCCGCCGGACAGCTCGGTGAGCGAGCGGTCGCGCACGTCGGCCAGACCGAGCAGGTCCAGGGTCTCCTCGACCCGCCGCCGCATGGCGGCCGGCTCGACGCCGAGGGTCTCCATGCCGTAGGCGAGCTCGTCCTCGACCGAGTCGGTGACGAACGACGCCAGCGGGTCCTGGCCGACGAATCCGACCACGTCCGCCAGGTCGCGTGGCCGGTGGTCACGGGTGTCGCGGCCAGCAACCCGGACGCGGCCGGACAGGGTGCCGCCGGAGAAGTGGGGGACGAGGCCGTTGATGCAGCGCAACAGGGTCGACTTGCCGCTCCCGGTGGGGCCGACGACGAGGACGAGCTCCCCCTCCTCGACGGTGAAGGTCACGCCGGTCAGCGCTGGGCGAGCACCGACGGCGTGGTCGTGCAGGACCCCGACGTCCGCGAACTCGATCACGGCATGTCCTCGAGCTCGATCACGGCATGGCCCCCCTGGGCCGGGGCGGAACCCGGTCGGGCGCCCTGAGGGCGGCCAACCTCGGCGGCACCGGCGTGAGTACGGCAGCCAGGCCGGGCACGACGAGAGCGAGAACCAGGGTGACGGGCAGGGCGGGCACCGTGAGCGGCACCTGGTCGACGGTGACGCCGACCCACCCGTGGGCCTGCGCCCAGAGCAGCGCGGCTGCCGGCACGACGCCGAGCGCGACGACGAGCCACTCGGACCAGGACCAGGGGTCGCGTCGGTAGCTCGACCGGCTGTCCCCTCGGGTGCCGACGACGAGGGTCAGCGCGGTGACGAGGGCGCCGGCGAGGAGCAACGGCATCCCGAGCGCCCCCGTGACCGATCCGTCGAGCACGCCGTAGAGCCCGGCGACGACGCCCATCAGCCCGAGCAGGGTGAGCCCGCTGGCGAGGCGCCGCCCCCGCGCCGACCGGACCGGCGCACGGCCGTAGCCACGGGACTCCATCGAGGCGGCCAGCTCGAGGGACCGCTCGAGCGATCCCTCGAGCACCGGGGCGGCGAGCCGGCCGAGCTCGAGCAGCCCCCGGCCCGAGTGCCCGCGCAGCCGGCGCGCCGCACGGACCCGCCCGGCGTGAACCACCATCTGCGGGGCGTAGGTGAGGGCGACGACGACGGCCGTGCCGATGTCGTAGAGCGTGGCGGGCACATAGCGCAGCAGCCGCTTCGGACTCGCGAGCGCGTTGGCCGCGCCCAGGCAGGCGAGCGTGGCAGCGAGCCTCAGCCCGTCGACGGCCGACGCGACGAGGGACTCCAGCGTGACCGGGCCGCCGAGCCGGACCCCCGCCGCCCACTCGGGCAGCGGCACCTGGGGCAGCCGGACCAGGACGATGCGCCCCTGGATCCCGTTGCCCAGCACCGCGGTGAGGACCACGCGGACACCGATCGCGACCAGGCCGAGGACGAGGAACGGGACGAAGGCGTTGCTGGCCCCGACCTCCCGCCGCTCGGTGACGACCCATCCGGCCACGACGATCACGAGGACGAGCAGGATCGGGTTCGTCGTGTGGGCGGCTGCCGTGGCCAGTCCGATTCCCCACAGCCACCAGGCCACCGGGTGGAGCATCCGGTGGCCGGTGGCTGGCGGTGAGGGAAACGGCATACGGCGGCGTCGGTGTCTCAGGCCGCGGTCCGACGCCGGCGCAGCGCGCCCCACACGAGGGCTGCCACCACGAGGAGGACGGCGACGAGTCCGACCACGACGCCGCCCGGGAACCCGGACGACGCCGACGCCGCGGGCGCGGTGGCGGGGGCCGCCGCCGCGGACGGGCCCGGGGCGGCGCTCGCCGACGGGGTGGGGGTGGCGATGGTCACCGGGGTGTCGGCGGCCTTCTGCGCGTCGGTCAGGGTCGCGACCTCCGCGCCACAGCCGCTGGTGGGATAGCCGCCCAGCGCGCAGACCAACCCGCCGGACCCGGCGCGGACCTGCGAGACGGCGGCAATGACCTCGGCGCCGGTGGCGGCCGACGCGACGGACGCGCACTTCGCGACCGGCTTCGGCGGGGGCGTGGTCCCGTCGCCGTCCGCGGTGCGGCCGGGGTCGATGACGACGGCGACCCGCTTCTTGCCGGTCTCGGCGGGCGTCGCGTCGCAGACGGCGGCAAAGGTCGGCAGCGCGCGGGGCAGGCGCGGGGTCGTGCCGGTGCCGTCGTCGACGGCGAAGCGCCAGCCCTCGGTGGCCCCGTCGGCGGGGGTCGACTTGTCGGGGCCGACGTCGGAGAAGGTCCAGGCGCCGCCGGCGACCTTGTAGTAACCCCAGTACTGGTAGTTCGCGGCGTGGGCAGCCTGCGCCGGCAGGACGAGGGCCGCCACGGCCGCAACGGCAGCGAGCACGGTCAGTCTCACGCGCTGGGCATGCGGATGGTGGGGGGGTGCTGTGGTCATGAGAAAGCCTCCTCACGGCCGGGTGGGAGGCTTCCCGGGAGACCCGGGAGCTCTGACTCCGGTCCGCTTTCCGCGACGGACGTGAATGGTGGAGCCGGAATCGGCGACAGGCCTTCCGACTTGCCCCCGAGGGGGTTCACGGTTGCGGGACAGCGCCGGACTTGCACCGGCTTTCCCTGCACGTCGACTAACGGTGAGCCGACGGTCCCACGACCGGGTCGGCGCTGTCAAAGCCGCCTCCCGCCACCCCCGGTAGAGTGCGGACATGAGCCAAGAATGGACGTGGGAGCTGCTGGACGCGCAGGGCGCCGTGCTGGACACCGACCTCGGTTCGTCGGCCTTCCCCACGCAGAGCGAGGCGGAGTCGTGGCTGGGGGAGGAGTGGCGCACGCTGCTCGACTCCGGTGTCGACGCGGTCAACCTCAAGGAGGGCGACTCCCAGGTCTACGGCCCGATGAGCCTCCAGCCGGCGGAGTGAGCACCCCTGCCACTGAACTGTCCACGCGACTGCGGCGCACCCTCGAGGCGAGGGTGGTTGAGGCGCAACGGTCGTGGCGCACGCCCGGCCTCTCGGTGGGCGTCGTCCTCGGCGGCCAGCTGGTCTGGTCGCACCACGTCGGCGCAGCCCGACTCGACCCGGTGACACCGGCCGACGACGACACCCAGTTCATGATCGGATCGATCACCAAGACGTTCACCGCCGTGCTGATCATGCAGCTGCGCGATGCCGGACGGCTCAGCCTCGACGACCCGATCGGCACCTGGCTGCCCGACACGAGGCACGCTGCCGTCACCGTCCGTCAGCTCCTGGCCCACTCGTCCGGGCTGGCTCGCGAGCCGGTCGGTCACCTCTGGGAGAGCCTTTCGGCGCCGGACACGGACGCGTTCCTGACCGGGCTCGAGCAGGCCGACCAGGTCCTGCCGCCACACTTCGTCTTCCACTACTCCAACCTCGCATACGCCCTCCTGGGCCAGGTCGTCGAACGGCTCGGCGCCAACTGGGAGAGCGCGGTCACGACACGGATCCTCGAGCCGCTCGGCATGACGCGCACCGGGCTCGCCCCCGCTGCCGACCGCGCCGTCGGCTATCAGGTCGACCCCTTCGCGGGGACGGCGACCGAGGAGCCGGTCCTCGTCCTCAGGGCCACGGCGCCGTTCGGCGGTCTCTGGTCCACGGTCGCCGACATGGCCCGGTATGCCGCGTTCGTCGCCGAGCCCGACCCGGCTGTCCTCGCCAAGGACTCGCTCGACGAGATGTGCCGGCCCCTCGTCATGGTCGACCCCGACGGGTGGACCGGCGCCTACGGGCTCGGGTTCGGGATGGCCCGCCGCGGCGAACGCATCCACGTCGGCCACGGGGGAGCGATGCCCGGCTTCCTGACCGGGCTTCGCGTCCGTCGACCCGACAGGGTGGGTGTCATCGCCTTCGCCAACAGCACGTCCCGGGCGCTGAGCGTCACGTTGGCGGCCGACCTGCTCGATGCCGTCCTCGACGACGCCCCGACCGTGGCGAGGGCGTGGGTCCCGGAGCAGCGCCACCCGGACCTGGAGGAGCTGCTGGGACCGTGGTGGAGCGAGGGCGAGGAGGTCGTCCTCGAGATCCGCTCCGGTGAGCTGTGGATGCGGGTGCCGGCCGGGTCGGCCAACGACGAGACGCGGTTCACTCGGGAGTCGGCCACGACCTTCCGGGCGGTCGAGGGGCGCGAACGCGGGGAGGTCCTCGAGCTGGTCCCCAGCGACGACGGCCCGGTGCAGAAGCTCTATTTCGCGACCTACGCGCTCACCCGCAGGCCGTTGGCGTTCGCCGACCTCGGCGGCTGACCTTCTCAGGAGCATCCGCCTGGGGGGCCGGAGCGCCCGCCACGGCGGGTCCTATGCGTTGAAGCGACACGTGTCTCGACAGACCGCTCAGCACGACGCTCTCCGGTGATGGCGCCTGCGTGCGGGACCTGAGACACCCTGTCGCACCAACGCACAGCACGCGACAGAGGAGCCACAGCGCCCGAGAGGGCCACCGTGCCCGACGGAGGGGACGCACGCGTCAGCTCGGTGAACCCAGGTGGGGAAGACCCGGGCGTGGGAACTCAGGCGGGGAAGCTGCCGCGCTTGACCTGGGGCTTGGGCATCCGGGTGGGCCGGATCTGGAAGGCGCGCATCACGGCATACATGGCTCCACCCGCGGGCACCTTCGTCGGGCCGAACTTGGCGGCGATCTTGGCCTTGACGCGGCGCCACATCAGCACGGCGTCGATGACGGCGACGATGATCAGCCCGTAGACGAGGACGAAGACCGTCGTGAGCGCCCACGTCGTCCTGACGAGCGAGAGCAGCAGGACCAGGAGCATGACCGGGAGCATGATCTCGCCGACGCTCCAGCGGGCATCGACGTAGTCGCGCAGGTAACGGCGCTCCGGGCCCTTGTCGCGCGCCGGCAGGTGGGCGTCGTCGCCGGTCACCATGGCCTCGCGCTGCCTGGCCAGGGCCTCCTTGCGGCGTACCTTGTCGGTGCCACGGGCGGCCTTGCGGTCGGCGACGACCAGCGGGCGCTTGTTGGCGGCCTCCTGGTCGCGACGCCGGGGGGTCGGCCGGTTCTTGGCGCCCGGCCTCGCGTCCGAGGACGCCGCGGCAGGGTGGCCTTGGTCGAGGGACTTCTTCTTGCTCCAGAACACAGGCGCAAGGGTATGCCGTGCCGCCGGGTTTGCCCGCATCGGTAGAGTCGCCGCCGTGACCGACGACGTGCTGACCCGAGACCAGATCACCGCCATCAAGGAGCGCGTGACGGGGTTGATGCCCCAGGTGCGCGCCGACCTCGAGGCCCTGACCCGCATCCCGAGCGTCTCGCTCGACAGCTTCGACCAACAGCACGTCGAGGACAGTGCGAACGCGGTGGCGCATCTGCTGCGTGCCGAGGGCCTCGACGTCGAGATCGTCCGCGAGGGTGGTCGCCCGGCGGTCATCGGCCACCTCGCCGGACCCGAGGGCTCACCGACGGTGACGCTCTACGCCCACCACGACGTGCAGCCCCCCGGCGACGCCGTTGACTGGGACTCCCCGCCGTTCGAGCCGACCGAGCGCGACGGGCGGCTCTACGGGCGTGGGGCCGCCGACGACAAGGCCGGGGTGATGGCCCACGTCGCCGCCCTGCGGGCCCACCACGGTGCGCTTCCCGTCGGCGTGACGATCTTCGTCGAGGGCGAGGAGGAGATCGGCAGCGAGTCGCTCCTGACCATCCTCGAGACGCACGGCGAGCGGCTGCGTGCCGACGCGATCGTGCTGGCCGACTCCGGCAACTGGGACATCGGGGAGCCGGCCCTCACGACGACGCTGCGCGGCATGATCCGGGTCATCGCCACCGTGTCGACGCTCGACCACGGCATCCACTCGGGGATGTTCGGCGGCGCCGTCCCCGACGCCGTCACCGTCCTGGTCCGCCTCCTCGCGACACTGCACGACGAGGACGGCAACGTCACCGTGCAGGGGCTGAAGTCGGGGCAGGCCTCCGACCTCGACTACTCCGAGGAGCGGCTGCGCGCCGAGTCGGGGCTGCTCGACGGCGTCTCGGTGATTGGCTCCGACTCGCTGCTGACCCGGATGTGGAACAAGCCGTCGATCACGACCATCGGCATCAACGCGCCGAGCGTCGAGACGGCGTCCAACACCCTCGTGCCGACGGCGTCGGCGAAGGTCTCCATGCGGATCGCCCCCGACGAGGACCCCAGCGAGGCCTACGCGCTGCTGACCACCCACCTGCACCAGCACGTCGCGTGGGGGGCCAGGCTCGAGGTCACCCTGGACGACGAGGGGCCGGGGTTCGCAGCCGACGCGGACGGTCCGGTCTACGACCAGGCCCGCGCCGCGTTCGCCGACGCGTGGGGCGTCGAGCCGGTCGACATCGGGGTGGGTGGGTCGATCCCGTTCGTGGCACGGTTCGCCGAGAAGTTCCCCGACGCGGGGATCCTCGTCACCGGTGTCGAGGACCCGGACGCCCGGGCCCACGGGGCCAACGAGTCGCTGCACCTCGGCGAGTTCGAGAAGGTCTGCCAGGCCGAGGCCCTGCTCCTTGCCCGCCTCGGCGCGATGCCCCGCTGAGGTTCACCTGATGGCCTCCCGCACCAACCCACCCCGGCGCGAGCACGACATCGTCGTCTACGGCGCGACCGGTTTCGTCGGCCGGCTGCTGGTCGACCACCTCGCCGCCCACGCCCCCGACGGCGCTCGGATCGCCCTGGGCGGACGGTCCCGGGAGCGCCTCGAGCGGCTGCGTGAGTCGCTGACCGGGACGGCACGTGACTGGCCGGTGGTCGTCGCCGACGCCGCCGACCCCGACGAGCTCGGGGCGCTCGCTCGCTCGACCAGGGTCATCGCGACCACCGTGGGGCCGTATGCGCGCTACGGGCTCCCGCTCGCGACGGCCTGCGCCGAGGCCGGCACCCACTACGCCGACCTGACCGGTGAGGTCCTCTACGTGCGTGACGTCATCGACGCCTGCCACGAGACCGCGACCCGCACCGGCGCCCGCCTCGTCACCGCGTGCGGGTTCGACTCCGTCCCCTCCGACCTCGGCGTGCTCATGCTGCACCGACAGGCGCAGGCCGACGGCGCGGGCGGCCTCGGCGACACGACCCTGCTCGTCACCCGGATGCGCGGTGGGGTCAGCGGCGGCACGGTCGACTCGATGCGTGCCCAGCTCGAGGCGCTCGACGCGGACCCGTCGAGGCGCCGGACCGTCCTCGACCCCTTTGCCCTCAGCCCCGACCGGAGCGCGGAGGGCGACGACTCTGCCGAGGGCGACGTCGTCCGGCCCTCCCGCGACGACCTGACCGGGCAGTGGACCGCGCCGTTCGTCATGGCCCCCTTCAACACCCGGATCGTGCGGCGCAGCAACGCGCTGCTCGCTCACGCCTACGGCCCAAGGTTCCGCTACCGCGAGGCGATGGGGTTCGGCACCGACCTCAGGGCTCGCGCGACCGCGCTGGCGGTCACGGTGGGGCTCGGTGTGGCGATGGCGGCGATGTCCAACCCGCTGACCCGGCCGCTCGCCGACCGGGTCGCCCCGGCCCCGGGTCAGGGGCCGGACGAGCAGGCCCGCGCCAACGGCCGGTTCCGGATGGAGGTGCGCACGGTGACCGACACCGGGCGCCGCTACGTCGCCGTCGTCGCGGCCCGCGGCGACCCGGGCTACGCCGCCACCGCAGTGATGCTCGGGGAGTCGGCGCTCTGCCTCGCCTTCGACGAGGGCGAGCAGCACGAGGGTGAGCCGCACGGCGGGGGAGTGCTCACCCCTGCCGTGGCAATGGGTGGGGCGCTCGTGGACCGGCTGCGGGCCCAGGGCTTCACGATGACCGCCGACCCGGAGTGACCGGCTTCGGCGGTCAGTCGTCCGCCGCCGCGGGCCTCTGGACGCCGCGACCGATATCGCGACCGACACCGCGCCAGACGCCGCGGTAGAGGCCGTCGCGCAGCTCCACGGCATACTCCTCCAGCTCGGGCATGCCGCGTTCGGTGGCCACCGCGATCTCCGCCTCGACGTCGTAGGGCACCCGCACGAAGCCGATCCCGAACGGCGCTGGCGCCTGCGACCCGACGACGCCCTCGAGGACGACGTAGGCGGCGGTGGGCTCGTCGAGGGCGTTGCCGACGCTGCCGACGTTGAAGAGGGTGCGCCCGTCGCGCACCTCGAGGTAGGTGTCGTGGATGTCGCCGTAGCCGACGACCGTCGGGCGTGGCCCGTCACCGGTGAGGTCCGTGTTGGCGAACATCCCGTCGAACTCGGCGCTGGTGTGCGAGTGGCGGACCCGGGTGTGCACGCTGGACGCCGACGCGTGGAAGAGGCGCACCCAGCGCCCGCTCATGAGCAGGTCGTGGCTGAGCGGCAGGGTGGCGAGCCACGGCAGCTGTTCGGGCTTGAGCTCGTCACGCCACCAGCGCGAGGACTCCGAGAGGCTCGCGGGATCTCCGGGGATGAAGTCGTCCCAGTTGCCCCGGACGTTCACCTCGCAGCGGTCCCGGGACAGCTCGATGACGTCGGCTCCCCGTGGGCCCTTGCCGATGAAGTCGCCGAGGTTGAGGATGCGGGTGATCCCGCGTGCGTCGATGTCGGCGAGCACTGCCTCGTATGCCGTGAGGTTGCCGTGCACGTCGGAGACGACGGCGATGCGGTCCACGAGTTTCCTTGCGGTAACAGGACGGTCGTCAGTCCTTGGAGGTCACACCGGGCAGGGCCAGCATCTGGTCAAGGGCGACGCGGGCCCAGTGCGCGACGTCAGGGTCGACCTTGATGGCGTTGACGACCCGCCCCTCGACGAGCGACTCCAGCGTCCACACCAGGTGCGGGAGGTCGATGCGGTTCATCGTCGAGCAGTAGCAGACCGATCGTTCGAGGAAGGCGATCTGCTGCGCCGGGAACATCTGCGAGAGGCGCTGCACCAGGTTGAGCTCGGTGCCGACGACCCAGGACGTGCCGTCCGGGGCGGCCGCGATCGTCTGGATGATCCGCTCGGTCGAGCCGATCTCGTCGGCGGCCTCGCACACCTCGTACTGGCACTCCGGGTGGACGATGACCTTGACGCCCGGGATGTCGCGCCGGGCCTGCTCGACGGCCTCGACGGAGAACCGGCCGTGGACCGAGCAGTGGCCGCGCCACAGGATCATCCGGGCAGCCTGCAGCTGCTCGCGGGTCAGCCCGCCGTGCGGCCGGTGGGGGTCGAAGACGACGCACTCCTCCAGCGAGAGCCCCAGGTCGCGGACGGCGGTGTTGCGGCCGAGGTGCTGGTCGGGCAGGAAGAGGACCTTGCCCGTGCCCCCGACCCCGCCGGTCTGCCCGAACGCCCACTCCAGCGCGGTCGCGGCGTTGGACGAGGTGCAGATCGTGCCGCCGTGCCGGCCGGTGAAGGCCTTGATCGCGGCCGAGGAGTTCATGTAGGTCACGGGGATGACGGCATCGGCGATGCCGGCGTCGACCAGGTCGTCCCACGCGTCGTCGACCTGCGCGATCGCGGCCATGTCGGCCATCGAGCAGCCGGCGGCGAGGTCGGGCAGGATCACCGTCTGTGCGTCCCCGGTGAGGATGTCGGCGGACTCGGCCATGAAGTGCACACCGCAGAACACGATCCACGGCGCGTCCGGTCGCGCGGCGGCCTGCTGCGCCAGCTTGAAGCTGTCGCCGGTCACGTCCGCGAACTCGATGACCTCGTCGCGCTGGTAGTGGTGGCCGAGGACGAAGACCTGCTGGCCCAGCGTCGCCTTCGCGGCCCGGGCGCGCGCCACCAGGTCGGGATCGGACGGCGCGGGCAGGTCGCCCGGGCACTCCACCCCGCGCTCGGAGGCGAGGTCGCGCCCCTGGCCGAGGACCAGCAGGGGCATGAGGGAGGGCCGGGGGTGCGTGCCGCTGTCGACAGGGGTGCTCACTGCTCGATCGTATGCCGGTGGGCTCCTGCGGCCGTCGTCGGCCTGAGACGATGACGTCGTGCGCGTCATCCTCGCCCCCGACCGGTTCGCCGGGACCCTCACCGCGCCCGAGGCGGCCGAGGCGATGGCTGCCGGATGGCGCCGGCGCGCCCCCCGCGACGAGCTCGTGCTCCTGCCGATGTCCGACGGCGGCATGGGTTTCCTCGACGTCCTCGCCCCGAGCGTTGGCGGCGAGACCCTCGCCGCGACCGTGTCCGACCCGCTGGGTCGGCCGGTGCCCGCGGCGGTCCTCGTGGCGGACCGCGGTGGGGTGCTCACGGCATACCTCGACGCCGGGCAGGCCTGCGGCCCCCAGCTGCTCACCGGCGACGAGCGGGACCCCACCCGCACGACCTCCGTGGGGGTGGGGGAGCTGCTCGCCACCGCCCTGGAGGCGGGCGCCCGCCGGATCGTCGTCGGCGTGGGCGCCGTTGCCACCCATGACGCCGGGGCCGGGCTGCTCGCGGCCTTCGGCGTCGGCAGCCGGGGGCGACTCGCCCGGGGTGGCCTCGCGCTCGCCGACCTCACCACCGGCGACCTCGACAGGCTCGATGCCGCCGTCGACCGGTTCCGCGACATCGAGCTGGTCCTCGCCACCGCCCACGCCCTGCCGCTGCTGGGGCTGCAGGGCACCAGCGCGGTCGATGCGGAGGGCCGTGGCGCAACTGCACGCCAGGCCCAGGACCTCGAGTCCGCACTGGGCCACTTCGCCGACCTCGTCCGGCGGGTACGTCCCGAGCGCGCCGACCTGCTGACAACCAGACCGCGGCGCCTCGACAAGGAGCCCGGAGCAGGAGCCGGCGGGGGACTGGGACACGCGCTGCTCGTTCTCGGCGGCCGCCGCCGCAGCGGTGTCGACGTCGTGAGTGAAGCCGTGGGGCTGCGCGAGGCGATCGAGGGCGCGGACCTCGTCGTGACCGGAGAGGGGACCTTTGACTGGCAGAGCCTGCACGACCGGGTCGTGGCGGGGGTGGCGCAGCTGGCCCTGGAGAGCGGTGTCCCGTCGATCGTTGTCGCCGGACAGGTCTCGGTCGGGCGCCGCGAGACCATGGCCGCAGGACTCTCGGGCACGTATGCCGTGGCGGAGCGCCCCCCGCAGGTGGCCGCCGCGCTCGCTGACCCGGTCGCCACCCTGGGCGCGCGGGTGGCGCGGGTGGCCGCCACCTGGTCCCCCGCCGGCTGAGGGACGGCGTACCCTGATCGGGTGAGGGGAACAGATCCCCCGCGACCGGGGTTGACGCCTACGCACAGCCCCACCGAAAAGTCACAGCCCCACTGCACGTCACAGCCTCACTCGCAAGCCAAAGGACGATACCTATGAGCGTTCAGGACCAGACCCAGACCGAAGCCCCCAAGGCCGAGACCGAGACCCACGGCATCGAGCTCACGGACGTGGCAGCAGCCAAGGTCAAGAGCCTCCTGGAGCAGGAAGGCCGCGACGACCTGCGACTGCGCGTCGGCGTGCAGCCGGGCGGGTGCTCCGGCCTGATCTACCAGCTCTACTTCGACGAGCGCTCGCTCGACGGTGACCTGGTGCGCGACTTCGGCGGTGTCGAGGTCGTCGTCGACCGGATGAGTGCCCCCTACCTCGGCGGCGCCACGGTCGACTTCGCCGACACGATCGAGAAGCAGGGCTTCACCATCGACAACCCCAACGCGGGCGGGTCCTGCGCCTGCGGCGAGTCCTTCCACTAGCAGCTCCGACGGCGCCGGCCCCACGAGGGGACCGGCGCCGTCGGCGTTCCCTACAGCAGCGCGCGCGTCGCCCGCCACAGCTCGGCGTACGCCATCGCCGCCGGTGAGGCCGGCGCGGACGCCACGACGGGCGCCCTGCGGACAGCCATCTGCTCGACGACCGAGGCGGACGGTACGGCGACGGCGCCGCTGATGGACGCCACGGTCGTCAGGTGCAGGGTCTTGCGCCGGTCGACCATCGAGAAGAACGGCACGACCGTCGGGCCTTTGCCGGGTGTCTCGGCGAGCTGGGCCTTGAGCTGGTCGAAGGTGCGCAGCGACAGCGGGCTCGGGATCAGCGGCACCAGCAGCAGGTCGGCGGCGCGCAGCACCCCGTCGGTCACGAGCGACGAGCTGGGCGGGCAGTCCAGGACCACGACGTCGTACGCCTTGCGGACGCCCTCGAGCACCTTGCCGATGCGGCGGGTGGGGTCCTTGGTGTCGTCGAGCGCCAGCTCCAGGTCGCGGTAGGACGCATCAGCGGGCAGCACGTCGAGCCCCGCTCGGCCGGTGTGGCGGACGAGGTCGGCGGCATCGCTCTTGCCCTGGACGAGCCGACCTGCGCCGCCCTTCACCTTCTCCTTGACGCCGAGCAGCCACGTGGCGGCGGCCTGCGGGTCCAGGTCCCACAGCAGCGTGCGGTGGTCGGCGGCGGCCAGCCAGGCCAGGTTGACGGCGGCCGAGGTCTTCCCGACCCCGCCCTTGCTGGTGTAGACGGCGACGACCTTCACGTGGGCTCCCTGGGGTTAGGGTCCCAGCATGGCTGAGGCGTATCTCGTTGGTGGAGTCCGGACCCCTGTCGGCCGCTACGGCGGGGCGCTGTCGGGCGTGCGTGCCGACGACCTGGCGGCACTGGTCGTGGGGGAGGTCGTCCGCCGGGCCGGGCTGGACCCGGCCGTCGTCGACGAGGTGGTGCTCGGTGCGGCCAACCAGGCCGGCGACGACAACCGCAACGTCGCTCGGATGGCGGCGCTGCTGGCGGGGCTGCCGGTGACGGTTGCGGCCTACACCGTCAACCGGCTGTGCGCCTCGGGGCTGACGGCGATCGCCAACGCCGCGCTGGCGGTCAAGGCAGGTGAGGCCGACGTCGTGGTGGCCGGTGGGGTCGAGTCGATGACCCGGGCGCCGTGGGTGATGGCCAAGCCCGGCACGCCGTGGGCCAAGCCCGGTGACGTCTTCGACACCGCGTTGGGGTGGCGGTTCGTCAACTCCCGCCACGACCCGGAGCACACCATCACGCTGGGCGAGACCGCCGAGCGGGTGGCAGCGCTGGACAAGATCACGCGGGAGGAGTCCGACGCGTACGGCCTGCAGAGCCAGGATCGGGCCGCCAAGGCGATCGCGAACGGCGCTTTTGACGCTGAGCTCGTCGCGGTGCCGACCGCCAAGGGCGACGTCGTCGCCGACGAGACGCCGCGGGCCACCACGATGGACCGGCTGGCCGCGCTCAAGCCGGCCTTCGCCAAGGACGGTGTCGTGACGGCCGGGTCGAGCAGTCCGCTGTCGGACGGGGCGTCAGCCGTCCTGGTCGTGAGCGAGGCCGCGCTGGCCCGCTACGGCCTGACGCCCCGCGCGCGGGTCGTCACCGCAGCGGCCGCGGGCGTCGAGCCGTCGCTGATGGGTCTCGGGCCGGTCCCGGCGACCGAGAAGGCGCTCGCGCGGGTGGGCTGGTCGGTCGCCGACCTCGACGCGGTCGAGCTCAACGAGGCCTTCGCCGTGCAGGTCATCGCCAGTGCCAGGCGCCTCGGGCTGGACGAGGCGACGCTCAATGCCGACGGTGGCGCGATCGCCCTCGGCCACCCGCTGGGCTCCAGCGGCGCGCGGCTGGTGGTCACGCTGCTCGGTCGGCTCGAGCGCGAGCAGGGTCGCCGGGGCCTGGCCACGATGTGCGTCGGCGTGGGACAGGGCGCGAGCCTGCTGGTGGAGCGGCTCTAGCTGTCGTAGTCCTCGTAGCCTGCCAGGCTCAGCGCCGTCAGGGCGCTGATGTCGACCGGTCCCGCACCGCGGGTGTCGGCCACACGGGCCGCTGGGACGAACGAGCCCAGCACCCCGGAGATCTCCCGGCAGTCATGCACCAGGTCGATGATCGAGTCGGCCTCGACGTCGGCCGGTACGTGCGTGTGAGTGGTCATGCCTGTGACGGTAGGCAGTTACCAGCGGGTACCCAAGCCCTACGCGCCGGTAGTGTTCGCGCCCATGCGCATCGCCGTTGCCGGGTCCATCGCGACCGACCACCTGTTCACCTTCGAGGGGCGTTTCGCCGACTCGCTGCTGGTCGAGCAGCTGTCGAAGATCTCGCTGTCGTTCCTGGCCAGCGACCTGCAGGTACGGCGCGGGGGCACCGGCGCCAACATCGCCTTCGGCATGGGTGTGCTCGGCCACCGGCCGCTGCTGGTCGGGGCCGTCGGCAAGGACGCCGGCGACTACCTGAGCTGGCTGCAGGAGCACGGCGTGGACACCCAGGCCGTCCGCCTGTCCGAGGACAAGGCGACGGCCCGCTTCACCTGCACCACCGACGACGACCAGGCCCAGCTCGCGACGTTCTACCCGGGCGCGATGGCGGAGGCGGCCGAGATCGACATCGCCGCGCTCGGCGCGTTCGACCTGGTGGTCATCGCCCCGGACGACCCGGGCGCGATGCTGCGCCACTCGGCGAGCTGTCGGGACCGCGGCGTGGCGTTCGCCGCCGACCCCTCGCAGCAGCTGGCCTTCATGGACGGCGCTTCGATCCGCGGCCTCGTCGAGGGCGCGAGCTACCTGTTCACCAACGCCTACGAGGCAGAGCTGGTGCACGACAAGACCGGCTGGAGCGCGGACGACGTGCTGGACCGGGTCGGGGTCCGCGTCATCACGCACGGCGCCGACGGGATCGTCATCTCGCGCAAGGGCGAGGACGACATCACC
Source organism: Lapillicoccus sp. (assembly GCF_046595215.1). NCBI lineage: Bacteria > Bacillati > Actinomycetota > Actinomycetes > Micrococcales > Intrasporangiaceae > Lapillicoccus > Lapillicoccus sp. Next base: position 44,696 of record NZ_JBKJPP010000117.1, read on the forward strand.
GTGCCCGTGGCGCCCGCGCGCCAGATCGCCGAGCCGACGGGTGTGGGTGACGCCTTCCGCGCCGGCTTCCTCACGGCTACGGCCTGGGGGCTGTCGCTGGAGCGCGCCGCCCAGGTCGGCGCGCTGCTCGCGACGCACGTCGTGGAGACGGTCGGCACCCAGGAGTACGCCTTCACCAAGGCCGACTTCCTCAGCCGCTTCACCGAGGCGTACGGCGAGGCTGCCTGCGCCGACATCTCGACGCACATCGGCACCGACCACTAGCCCCACCGGGGCCTGCCACCGCCAAGACCTGCGCCATCACCAGCAGTCCGGTGCTGTGGACTGCACCTGTCCTGCCCAGGGAGACGACTGCGTCAGACGTGCTGCTCCGCCAGCACCCGGGGCAGCACGGCAACGAAGCGATCAACATCGGCGTCGGTGGTGTCGGCCCCCAGCGAGACCCGCAGGTTGCCGTGGGTGAGCAGCCCCATCGCGGCCAGGACGTGGCTGGGCTCGAGCGTCGAGGCCGAGCAGCTCGAGCCGCTGCTGACCGCGAAGCCCTCCCGGTCCAGGGCCCGTGTGAGCGCCTCTCCGTCGGCGTACGGGAACGACAGCGTCACCAGGTGCGGCAGCCGGCTGTCGGGGTCCCCGACGACCTCGACGTCCGGGACCGTGAGCGGGACCTCGGTGCGGATCCGCGCCACGAGGGGACGCAGCCGGGCGTCCTCCGCGGCGGCCTGTCCGACCGCCGCCTGCAGGCCGACCGCCGCGGCCAGCACCTGTGGCAGCCCGACGGCGTAGGGGCCGGCCTCCGGCAGCGGCGAGCGCCAGCGCACACCCGTCCGGACAGCAAGGACCCCGACGCCGGGGGGTCCGCCCCACTTGTGGGCGCTCGCGGTCAGCAACGACCAGCCGGCAGGGACCGCCGTACGCCCCACGCTCTGGGCGGCGTCGACCAGCAGCGGGACGTCGCCGAGCCGTTCGGCGACCGCCTCCACCGGTTGCAGGGTCCCGACCTCGTGGCTGGCCGAGATCAGGCAGGCCAGCGTCGTGTGGGGCTGCGGGACGTACGCCGCGGCGTCGGCGCCTCCGAGCCGGTCGACCGCGACGGCGGTGGCGGGGGCGCCGCTGTGCGCCACGGCGGACAGAACGCAGGAGTGCTCGATGGTCGAGTGCAGGACGTGACCAGGCCGGGCGGCCAGCCGGCCCAGGACCGCCAGCTGGGCGGCGGCCGTGCCCGAGGAGGTGAAGCTGACCTCGTCGGGGCGGGCGCCGAGGACGTCGGCGACGGCCTCGCGGGCGCCCTCGAGCAGACGCCGGGCGCGCCCGGCCGCGCCGTACAGCTTGGTGGGGTCGGCCCAGCCGTCCTGCAGCGCCGCCACCAGGGCCTCGTGAGCGACCGGGGACAGCGGCAGTCCAGAGGCGGTGTCCAGGAAACCGCTCATGACGCCGAACGCTACGTCGACCCGCCCCGGCAGGAGAGTTGCCGGACGCTGGGATACGCTCGGCGCCGCGGGATCAGGGGCCTTCCACGGGCCTTTCTGGCCCCATGTCCCTCACGTCAGGAAGGTCCGAGCGGTTGAGCCCCACCTCTCCACCGGTACGACGCAGCCGCCTGCGCCAGCGTTCCCGGCTCGCAGCCGTGCTGGCGCCCGCCGTGCTGCTCGCCTCCGGCTGCAGCGCACGTGACGCGTACGAGAACACCTTCTCCCTCGGGTTCCCCGACCCGGTCACCAAGGAGGCGGAGCGGATCTACGACCTGTGGCTCGGCTCCGTCGCCGCGGCCGCCGTGGTGGGAGCG
>NZ_JBKJPP010000195.1:0-2960 GCF_046595215.1 Lapillicoccus sp.
CGCGGTGCCGCTGCCGGTGACCTCGCTGCCCGGGTTGGGCTTGAGGTTGGCGTTGACCGAGCCGTCGGCCGCGAAGGCCGGACCGACACTGAGCGCGAGAACTGCTGCTGCACCGAACGCGGCGCCGACGATCTTCCTGGTTGTGCGCATGCTGCTTCCTCCTTGGAGTGCGGGACAACCTCTCAGTGGTGAGTCCGGTCCCGGACTTCGAAAGATCGTCTCCAGAGAGTGTTTCGACGCCCCGGCGCCAACAGATTGGTCTGGGGCGGGAGGAGTTTCTCGAGCGGCCGTGAGGTCCCACCCGCCAGCAGCTCGAGACGGGGCGGGAACGAAACGCCGCCGCTGCGTGTCCTCCACGGTGAAGACTGTCAGTCGGTGACGCGGGAGAGAGCGGGTGAGGCGTGACGCGGGCGCATGACGAGCAGTTCATGCAGTTCGTCCGCGAGCGCTCGCTCTCGTTGCGGCGCACGGCATACCTGCTCTGTGGCAGCTGGGCGGACGGTGACGACCTCGTGCAGGAGTCCCTGGCGAAGGTCTACGTCGCGTGGCCGCGCATCGCCTCGCCCCACGCGGCCCTGTCCTACACCCGCACGACGATGCTGCGCACCTACCTCAACAGCCGGCGCAAGTGGGGCCGCGAGGTCACCCTCGCTGCCGTGCCCGAGCATGGTGTTGACGACCGGGACGCAGCCCTGACGGTCACCTTGTCGGCATTGCTGCGCGAGCTGGCGCCCAAGCAGCGTGCCGTGCTCGTGCTGCGCTTCTACCAGGACCTGAGCGTGCCCCAGATCGCCGCCGAGCTCGGCGTGCCCGAGGGCACGGTCAAGAGCCAGCTCTCCCGCGGACTCGCGACGATGCGCACCCGGCTCGAGGACCCGACGGACACCAGCGGAGACAAGGAAGTGACCACGTGACCGAGGACCAGCTACGCGAGCAGATGCACCGGATCGACGAGCTGACGCCGCCCGGCACGGCGTTCGAGGACCAGGCGCTGTATGCCGGTCAGCGCCGGCTCGCGCGTCGGCGCGCCTGGTCACGCGGCCTGACTGGTGCAGCCGCCGCGGTCGTCATCGGCGCCCTCGCCGTCCCCGCCCTGACCCGTCACCCGGACAGCGCCTCGACGGCCGCCGCACCCGAGGGTCGCGGTGCCGCGGCGTCGTCCTTGCCCGCTGCTCCCGGCACCCCGGGGGCAGGCAGCGACACCCAGGGCGCAGGCAGCGACCCGGCCCAAGCGGGGGAGTCCGGCGTCGCGAGCGCGCTGGCTCTCGTGACCGCGGCGCTGCAACGACCGCCCTACGACGAGATCTACACGGCGGTGCGTCCGGGCTCGGCCACCGGCGATCCGCTGCGGTTCTACCTCACCCGGCTGGATCCCGCAGCGACGGCACTCATCACCGCCGGCTTGCCGGCAGGGACTCCCGTCACCTTCGTCACCTCGGCCTACTCGGCCAAGGCCTGCGCGTCGACCCTCGCCCGCGTCGGCGCCGACCTGCCGACGCTCCAGCAGGACGGGATACCGTTCGCCGGGACAGGGTGTGACGAGTTGGGGCGGGTGTCGATCGTCCTCGGCCGCGGGGCAGCCCCGGCCCAGGGCCGTGCGCTCGAACTGCGATACGGCGACCTCGTCGCGGTGCGGCAGGAGTCGTCGAGCGGGGCGCCGCCGGGCGGCTGATGCCAGACTGAGCGTTGTGATCCTCGTCCAGCCGCTTGCCGCCCCGGTGACCCCGTCCGAGGCGCTGCGCCGGATCGCCTTCCTGCTCGAGCGTTCACGTGCCGGGACCTACCGCGTCGAGGCCTTCCGCAACGCCGAGAAGACCATCACCACCCTCTCCACGGACGAGCTGCGCCAGCGCACGGCCGAGGGCACCCTGACCGAGCTCAAGGGCGTCGGCGACTCGACCGCCTCGGTGATCGGCCAAGCCGTCGAAGGGGAGCTCCCGGCATACCTGGAGTCCTTGCAGGAGAAGGAGTCCGGGCCGCTCGTGCGCGGCGGGGAGGACCTGTATGCGGCGCTGGTGGGTGACCTGCACAGCCACTCCGACTGGAGCGACGGCGGGTCCTCCATCCAGGAGATGGTGCTCGCGGCCGTGGAGCTCGGGCAGGAGTGGCTCGCCCTGACCGACCACTCACCGCGGCTGCGGATCGCCAACGGCCTGTCGGCGGCCCGGCTCACCGAGCAGCTCGGCGTCGTCGAGGCCGTCAACGCCTCGCTCGGCGACCGGTTCCGGCTGTTGTCCGGGATCGAGGTCGACGTCCTCGACGACGGCGAGCTCGACCAGACCGAGGAGATGCTCGGTCGCCTCGACGTCGTCACGGCCTCGGTGCACTCGAAGCTCGCCATGAACGCGGCGCCGATGACGCGGCGGTTGGTGGCCGCGGCGCGCACCCCCCGGGTCAACGTCCTTGGCCACTGCACCGGCCGGCTCGTGACCGGGTCGCGCGGCCGGCGGGCGCAGTCGTCGTTCGATGCGCGGGCCGTCTTCGAGGCGTGTGCCGAGAGCAACACCGCCGTCGAGATCAACTCCCGTCCTGAGCGGTGTGACCCGCCGGACGAGCTGATCGAGCTGGCCCGTGACCTCGGGTGCCTCTTCGCGATCGACTCCGATGCCCACGCCCCGGGCCAGCTCGACATGAAGGCCTACGGATGCGAGCGCGCGGAGCGCCTCGGCATCCCGGCCGACCGGATCGTCACGACGTGGCCCCTCGAACGGGTCCTCGAGTGGGCGGCGTCCTGAGCGACCCGGGGGCGTGGCGGGCCCCCCAGCGCGGCCTGTGACGATTTTGCCGCCGCCCACGCATCCCCTATGCTTTCGGAGTCCTCGACGGATCCGAAAACGCTGTTCACCTGGTCGGCTCGGTACGGCGGGGGTCCCACGAGACACCGGGTCCCCATCGTCTAGCGGCCCAGGACTCCGCCCTTTCACGGCGGCAGCACGGGTTCGAATCCCGTTGGGGATACG
>NZ_JBKJPP010000115.1:0-4584 GCF_046595215.1 Lapillicoccus sp.
CTCGGCGAGGCTCAGGTCGGCAACCTTGTAGTCAAAGGACATGGTGAATCGCTTCCGTTGATTGTCTGGTGTGCTGACCCGGCGTAGCCCATCTGGGCGCGTCATGGTTGCGGGGTATCACCCACGCCGGCAGGGGTACAGTCTAACGCCCGGACCGCGGCGCACCCGCATCCGGGCGACGTGTGGCGCCTCACCAGGGCCCCACCCGCGCACTCACCCGAGGTAGCGCTCGACCACCCCGGGGGCACGCACCGAGGCCGACTCCGGGTCCTCGCCGAACTCGCGCTTGGCTGCGCGCTGACGCAGCAGGTCCCAGCACTGGTCCAGCTCGACCTCGAGGGAGCGCAGGCGGGCCTGCTCCTGCTCGGGCGTGATCTCGTGCCGGGCGAGCTGCGCACGCAGGCCGTGCTCCTCTTCGACGAGGGCAGTGATGTGGTCCCTGATGCTCCGGTCCTCGGCCATGGCCCGAGCGTACGCCTGCGCGACGCCTCAGGCGCCCCGGTCCCATGCCGGACGAGAAGTGTCGACACCCTGGTCGATGTCGGGCTCGAGGTACATCAACAGGGTCAGCTCCGGCACGGCCTGACGGGCCTTGAGCTCGGCGACGTTGATGGCATCGGCGATGACCTCGCCGGTGTCCGATCGGGACACGGCCACCTTGGCCGCGACGATGAGTTCCTCGGGGCCGACGTGGAGCGTGCGCATGTGGACGATCCGATCGATGCCCCCGGACCCGGTCAGGGCGGCTTCGATGGCCTGGACGTGCGCGGCCGTGGCGGACTCACCGAGGAGCAGCGACTTCATCTCCACGGACAGCACGAGCGCGACGGTGACCAGCAGGACGCCGATCAGGGCCGTGCCGACTGCGTCCCAGATACCGTTGTGGGTGAGGATGGTCAAACCGACGCCGAAGAGTGCGAACACGAGTCCGAGGAGCGCGGCGAAGTCCTCGAGGAGGATGACCGGGAGCTCTGGGGCCTTGGCGCAGCGGATGAACTGACCCCACGAGCGCTCGCCACGAACGTGGTTGGACTCGACGATCGCGGTCCGGAACGAGAACCCCTCCAGTCCGATGGCCACCAGCAGGACGACAATCGGGACCCACACCCAGTCCGTCAGCGCCTCGGGCTGTTGGTACTTGTGGAAAGCCTCGTAGAGCGCGAAGAGACCACCGATGGTGAACAGGACGATCGAGACCACGAATGCCCAGAAGTACCGCTCCCGGCCGAAGCCAAAGGGGTGCTGCGGAGTGGCCTGCTTCTTGGCTCGCTTGCCACCGAGCAGGAGCAGGCCCTGGTTGCTCGAGTCGGCGACGGAATGGACCGACTCGGCGAGCATCGAGCTCGACCCGGTCAGCAGGAACGCCACGAACTTCGTGACAGCGATCCCGAGATTGGCCGCCAGCGCAGCGAGGATCGCCTTGTTTCCACCCTCAGTCGACATGGCGCCACAATAACCGGTTGCTGGGAGCGGGCTGAACGGCCGTTCCCAGTTCATCCGTTCGGGCACGTATTCACGCTTTCGTTGTGCCGACACCCCCACTGCGTCAGGCTCACGACGTGGCTCAGGACCAGCGGACTTCAGCCCCCGCGGACACGGGGAGCCTCGGGCGCGACCATGTCCGCACGTTCCTCCACGTGTGGCTTCCTCTCGGAGTCGTGGCCCTGGTGCCGCTTCTCCTCCTGCGGCAGGCCGCACCGGGCATCAGCGACCCGGACACGTTCTGGCACATCCGGGCAGGCCACTTCCTCCTCGACACCTGGCAGTTCAGCGGGCCTGACCCCTTTTCCCGGTTCAGTGAGAACCGGTGGGTCCTTCATGAGTGGCTCCCCGAGATCTTCGCGGCGTGGGCTGACGACGTCGCTGGTCTCGCGGGCGTGACCTGGTTGTGGCACCTCGGAGTTGTCGGGGTGTTCGTCGCGCTGTTCCTCACCTGCCGTCGGCACGGGGGTCTCCTCCCGACACTCGTCGGCAGCCTGGCCGGCTTGTACGGAGCAAGCGGAAGCCTGAGTTCGCGACCACAGCTGGTCACCTTCGCCCTCGTGGCGGTCACGACGGGCGCGTGGCTGCGGACCAGCAGCGACCTCAAACAGCGCTGGTGGCTCGTCCCCGTGTCGTGGCTATGGGCCTGCTCGCACGGGATGTGGTTCGCCGGGCCGCTCGTCGGCTTCGCCGTCGTGGCGTCGATGCTCCTCGACGGTGCCGACCGCCGCAGGACCCTGAAGCTTGCTGTGGTGCCCGTCCTCTCGGTCCTCGTCGCTGCTGCGACCCCTGTGGGGCCCGCCCTGCTCCTCGCACCCTTCGCCGTCGGCGACTACACCAAGTACGTCTCGGAGTGGGCCCCCGTCTCCCTGACGTCCCCGTTCCTCGCCGTCACCGTGGCCATGCTGGGGGTCACGGTGCTGCTCTGGTGCCGCGGGGGTCGCCGCATCGGGTGGAGCCGGTTGGTGATCCTGGCCATGTCGCTCGGCTGGTGCCTCCTCTACGGACGCACCATCGCCGTGGGGGCCATGATGGCGGCGCCGCTGCTCGTTGAAGCGCTTCACCGCCTGATGACGGGGTCAGCGCTGCCCATCCCCCAGGTCGACCTTCGGACCGAACGCCGCTGGCTGAGCGCTTCGGTCGTGGCTGCGTCCGTGCTGGCGGCGGTCGTCCTCCCCGCCACGGCGAGCGAGCCGTCAAACGTGCCGAGCGAGCTCGACGCCCGGCTCGACTCGCTTTCCGACCGGGACGTCGTCTTCAACGACTACGCGCTCGGGGGCTGGCTCCTGTGGCGCCACCCAGAGCTGGCTCCGGTCATCGACGGGCGCACCGAGGTGTTCACCGTGCCCTATGTGGACAGGTACATGAACACCCTGACGGTGAGACCGGGGTGGCAGAAGGTCGTTGCGACGTCGGGGGCCACCTCCGCCCTCCTGAGGGACGACTCCCCCCTCGGAGATGCCCTTCAGCACCAGATGCAGTGGACCGTCGTCGGCTCGGACGCGGGATACACCCTGCTGCGGTCACCCGGCGCCTCTTCGTGAGCGACTCGGGGTTGCGCGCGATGGTGGTGGCCTCGAGCACGAGGCTGACGATCGCGGGGACTGCCGTCCTGGTGGCCGGCGCCCTGCACGTCGTCTGGCCGGCATGGGCCACCTCGTATTTGGTCCTCCTCACCGCGGGAGCGGTTCTCGCCTGGCGATCCAGCTCGGGCTCGGGCCGCGCAGTGTCTTCCCTCAGCCCGTCGGTGGTGGCGGGGGCCATCCTGCTGGGGGCTGTCGTGAACACCGCGGTCCTCGGTCTGGCCAGCAGTCTGAGCGACGGGCTCAAGGTCACCATCTCGCTGGGCTACACGGCGCTGGCCCTGTCGGCCGCCTTTGCTCCCACCTCGCGGCGATGGCCCCCACGTGCTGCGCCGCTCCTGTTCATCGCGATCCACGCCGTTCTGATAGTCAGCTGGCTGATGGCTGCTCCTCCACACATCGACGTCCACGTCCTGCTGACCGAGGGCTCCCGCGCCTTCATCGCCGGCCACAACCCCTACGCGATGAGCTACCCCAACATCTACGACGTGCAGGACACGCTGCGCTTCTACGGGCCCGGATTCGTGGTTAACGGCGAGGTCCCGTTCGGGTTCCCCTACCCGCCCATCTCGCTGCTGCTGGCCCTGCCCGCGTTCGCGCTGGGAGACGTGCGCTACACCGGGCTCGTCCTTCTCACCGTGCTCGCCCTGGGTGTCCTCGGCGACGGTCGGGCCCGCTCTTCTCGCCCCTTCGCGGTGATGTTGCTGTGCGCGCCTGGAGCAATCTGGATGATGTACGGCGCATGGACCGAGACCTCCATCGTCACCCTCCTGGGATTCGCGCTCTGGGCGATACGACGTCAGAGGTACACCACCGCAGCGGTACTGCTCGGCCTGCTGTTCGTCTCCAAGCAATACTTCTTCGTGGCGCTTCCGTGCCTGTGGATGCTGCGCCCCCTGGCCACCAGAGCCAGGGTCGCGACGTTCTCGGCGTCCGCGGCCGCCGCGACACTGCCGTGGCTGGTGGCAGACCCACCCGCGTTCGTCAGGTCTCTGGTGGGATATCAGCTCGCTCCGCCGTGGCGGGAGGACTCGCTCTCCCTCGTCGGGGAGGTGATCAGGAACGTCGGAGGCGCTGACATCGGGTGGCTCCGTGTCCTGCCGGTGGCTGCCGGGCTCCTGGTCGCCACCATCTACAGCCGGCGCTCGTCGGCGACTGCGAGCCATTTCGCGACCGGGCTGGCCCTCAGCCTCCTGGCTACCGTGATGCTGTCGAAGAACGCGGTGCTGAACTACTACTTCCTGGTCGGCGGCGCTCTCCTGCTGGCAGCCTGGGCGGGGCTGCCCCTGCAGGGTGCTGCGGTCCCCGAAGGCGTGGTCCAAGGTTCAAATCGCGTAGACACCGGCGTGCAGCCAACAACCACCGGGCTAGCGTCAGCGCGGTGACCTCCGCAACCGGAAAGCTCGACTGGCAGCCCCTCCCCGACCACCTGGACCTCGTCGCGCCACCCGTCGCGGCCGCGGCGCACCTCGTCCCCGGCGCCCGGGTCGCGGCCATCGACGCGACGCTCGCGGACACG
>NZ_JBKJPP010000181.1:0-12001 GCF_046595215.1 Lapillicoccus sp.
GCGCGACGACCTCGATCGCGCCCGAGGAGGTGTGCACCTGGGAGGTTTTCGAGGCGCCCCGCTCAGGTGCGGTTGGCGTCCTGAAGGGCGGTGAGCAGCATGACGTAGGCGCTCGCGCCCGGATCGGGATGCCCGTTACCGCGCTCCCCCACCCACGAGGCTCGACCCCGACGCCCGGCCCGGCCTGTAGTGGCCTCGACGCCGGCCCTGGCCGCCTCAAGCATTGCGGTCAGGGCGTGCCCCTGCGGTGCGTCGCGCAGCGCATCCAGACTTGGCGAGAGGGCGTCGAGGACCGTCTTGTCTCCAAGGTGGGCCTTTCCCCGCTCGGCGATGCGGGCCATGGCAGCCCTCCCCACGTCCTCTGCCACCTCAGCAGTCCACGCCTCCCGCTCCCCCGTGACCTTCGCTGCGGCGAGCAGGCCGGCGCCCACGAGGGCGGCCATCGTCGACGGGTTGGCCTTCGCGAACGCAGCGCCGATCGTCCGGAGCATCTCGGCCACCGACGACGGGGGCTGCGCCAGGAGCGCCGCACGCACGGCTTGCGCGCCCTTGTCGACGGTGATGCCGAGGTCGCCGTCACCGACCGCGGCATCGAGGTCGCGCAGCACGTCCCGCTGCCCTGCCAGTGCGCTCAGCGCCCTGTCGAGGATGGCGACCACCTGGACAAGGGTGAGGTCAGACATGCGAAGCAGCCTCTCACTGGTGGAAGAATGGCGACGACGCGGGGGCGTCGAGCAGCTCGGTCAACTCGCTGTCGAGCTGCATGACGGTCACGGACGCCCCGGCCATCTCGAGACTCGTGGCGTATTCGCCCACGTAGACGCGGTGGATCTCGATGCCGCGCTCAGCCATGCTCTGGTGCACGCGGCGGTAGATGATGTAGAGCTCCTCGGCCGGGGTAGCGCCGAGCCCGTTGACCATCACCGCCACGCGGTCTCCGTCTCCCAGCTCGAGATCAGCGAGGATCGCCGAGATGAGTCGGTCGCCGACCTGGTCAGCCGTCTCGAGGGGCCCGCGGTGGTGACCGGGTTCACCATGGATGCCGATCCCGATCTCCATCTCGCCGTCCGCGAGCTCGAAGGTCGGCTTCCCGGCGGCGGGCAGGATGGTGGGCGACAGGCCCACCCCCACGGTGCGCGTGGCGTTGACCGCGCGCTGAGCGAGTTCCGTCACCCGCTCAAGGTCGTCGCCACGCTCCGCCGACGCGCCCGCGACCTTGAATGCGAAGACCATGCCCGCGACGCCCCGGCGTTCGTCGCGGCGCTCGATGGGCGCGCTGAGAGCGTCGTCGGTCACGAGGACGGTCCTTGTCTCGATGCCGTCCAGCTCGGCGAGGTCTCCGGCGAGATCGAAGTTGAAGACGTCCCCGCCGTAGTTGCCGTAGAGGTACAGGACGCCCGCACCTCCGTTGACGGCCTTGGTCGCCTCGTACATCTGCTCTGACGACGGTGAGCTGAAGACGTTTCCGACCGCGACGCCGGTGCACAGCCCGACCCCGACGTATCCGAGGAAGGCCGGGAGATGTCCAGACCCCCCACCGGTAACGATCCCGACGTGGCCGGCGACCGGTGCGTCGGCACGCACCAGCGCCCGGCGGTCCCCGGTGGCTGCCCGCAGCTGGGTGGGGTGGGCCAGGAGCAGGCCGTCGATGACCTCGTCGACGAAGTCGTCGGGGTCATTGATGAGCTTCTTCATGCGGGGGTCTCCTTTGTCGTCATCCGGTTCCACAGGTCGTCGAGAGTGCGGACGGGCGGCCCCAGGGCAAGGGACCGCGCCCCGGCCACGGCTCTGTGCTGGACCTGCAGTCGCGGACCGTCATCCAGCGAGTCGACGTCGATGACGTGAGCCAGACCGACGATCCGCCGCACAAGCTCGGTCGCGGCGTAGCGTCCGGTGTCCTTGAGGAGCGCGGCGAGGAAGATGTGGTCCCATGGCTGCGTTGGTGGCCACAGGATGCGCACCTCCTCGGTCAGCGCCAACCAGAACTCGTGCGCGTAGTCGGTGACACGGTCGGCGAACGCCATGTTGCCCAGCTCCTGGTGGCGCATCGCCGCGAAGGCCAGGTTGGCAACCACGTTGCCGGTGTCGTAGGCCATGGGGCCGAAGAAAGCGAACTCGGGATCGATGACTCGCGCGTCCCCGTCGGCGACCATGATCGACCCCGTGTGGAGGTCGCCGTGCACGAGCGCCTCGCGCCGGGTGCGGAACTCCCACAGTAGCTGCACTGCGGCCCGCCGCATGGGAAGGTCCGCCCTCAGTGCCGCAGCAATCCCCGCGGCCGCAGGGTCATACCGGTTCGACTCGGCGTTGATGTACGGAGCGGTGAACACCAGCTCCTCAGTGATCGAACACAGTTCAGGATTGACGAACTGCGCAGTGAGCGCCTTGCGTTGAGCGGGATCCATGACGAGATCGCTGGTCCCCAGCAGGGTCTGGGCACAGTAGCGGCCGATCTGTTCCGCGATGCCCTCGACGTGTCGACCGTTGACCAGGCTCGTCCGCCAGACCTCGTGGTGGACCAGGTCCTCGAGGACGATCGCCGCATGCTCCAGGTCCACTGCGAGAAGTAGCGGTCCCCGCCCCGGAGCGAGCTGGCCGTGCAGTTGAAGTGTCTGCGACTCGATCCGGATGCGGTCCTGCGTCAGGGGCCACGTGTCACCCACCACCCGCAGGTAGGGCGGGGCGTGCTTGACCACCACGGAGCCGCTGGACCCGGTGACCCGGTAGACGACATTGAGGTTGCCGTCACCGACCTCCTCCGTGTGCCATGGCCCCTCCCCCACGAAGGGCTTCGCGAGCCGGAGGGCCAGGCTGCTGTCGACGTCGTCGCTCACGGGGTGGCTCACCCGTCACCCTGCAGGCGTCGTTGGTTCAGGGCGTCGAGAAGCACGGCCACGAAGATGACGACGCCCTGGATGAACTGGGTCCAGAACGGGTTGACGTTGAGCAGGGTAAGTCCGTTGTTGATGACGCCGATCAGTAGGGCTCCGATGAAGGTGCCGACAAGGCTGCCCCGCCCACCGAAGAGGGAGGTTCCACCAATGACCACGGCGGCGATTACCTGCAGCTCGAGGCCCGTCGCAGAGGACGAGAGGGCCGAGTTCAGCCGGCCCGCAAGGACGATCGCGGAGAGACCTGCGCACAGGCCGGCGAGGATGTAGACGCTGAAAATGACGCGCTTGACGGGGATCCCGGCCAGGCGGGCTGCCTCGCGGTTGCCGCCGACGGCATACACCTGCTGCCCGAAGGTCGTCCGGGTCAGAACGAACCACCCGATGAGGAACACGACGATCGTCAGGACGACGGGGGCCTGGATCCCGGCGATGCGCCCATTGCCCAGGAAGGTGAAGGCCGGCGGGAAACCGAAGATGGTCTGACCCTGTGAAACCTGTTGGGTCAGACCGCGGCCCATGGCCAGGACGGCCAGCGTCGCGATGAACGGCGTGAGGCGCAGGGCCGTGATGGAGATGCCGTTAATGGCACCGACGAGCGCTCCCACGACAAGAGCGACGAGCAGTCCGACGATCGCGCTCGCACCGAACTCCTTCATCGTATATGCCGCGACCATCCCGGACAGCGCGACGTTGGAACCCACGCTGAGATCGATGCCGCTCGTGATGATCACGAAGGTCCCACCTACAGCCGCGATGCCGACGATGGACATCTGCACCAGGACGTTGAGGAGGTTGGAGGTGCTGAAGAACTTGTCGGTGGCGAAGGAGAGCACGATGCACAGGACGATCAGCGCTGCGAGCAGTGGGCCGATCCCGCTGAGCAGCGACTCAGCCCAGGCGGGGCGCCCTGATCGTTGACGGCCGAGGTCCTCCCGCTCGGTGCTCCCCCGTTGCTTCTGCCCAGGCGTCGCGGACGACTGCGTGGACGTTTCGGTTGACTCGGTCATTGATCGCTCATTTCCCTGAGGTGGCCCAGCGCATGACGGTCTCTTGGTCGGCTTCCTCGCGGGGCAGCTCGGCGACCAGCCGGCCCTGCCGCATGACGACGATGCGGTCCGACATGCCAAGCAGCTCCGGCAGCTCGGAGCTGACCAGGACGACTGCGGCTCCCCGCTCGGCCAGTCCGAGGACGTGGCCGTAGATCTCGGCCTTCGCCGCGACGTCGATGCCGCGGGTCGGCTCGTCGAGCAGGATCACCTTCGGACCGGTCTGCGTCACCCGGCCCAGGATCACCTTCTGCTGGTTTCCTCCTGACAACTTGCCCGCTTCCTGCGTGATGCCCGAGGTCTTCACCCCGAAGCGTTCAACGACTCGTTCGGCCAGACTCCGTCTTGCGCCTCGATCCACCACCCCGGCCCGGCTGACGGCGCCGAGGTTGGACAGCACGACGTTGTTCTCGATGCTTGCACCGAGCACCAGGCCCTCGGCCTTGCGGTCTTCGGGGGCATAGACGATTCCAGCGCGCAGGCCGTGGCGCGTCGAGCGGGTGGAGACCGGTCGGCCGTGCACCCTGACCGTTCCAGCCGTGGGCGGGGTGGCTCCGGCGATCGCCTTGAGCAGTTCCGTGCGTCCTGCACCGGCGATTCCGGCCACCCCGACGATCTCGCCACCACGGACGGCCAGGGAGACGCCATTGACCCGGGGTCGCTGGACCAGGTCCTTCACCTCGAGGACCACGTCGCCGAGCGGTCGCGAACGCCAGGGATACATCTCGTGGAGGTCCCGGGCGACCATCGCCCGCACGAGCGCCTCCTCTGTCCATTCGCCGATGTCCCTGGACTCGACGGCCAATCCGTCCCGCAGGACCATGGCACTGTCACACACCTCGAAGATCTCCTCGAGGTGGTGCGAGATGTAGATGACGCCGATGCCGTCCCGCTGCAGGTCACGCACGACAGCGAACAAGGTGGCGATGTCGTCACGCTGCAGGGCCGCGCTGGGCTCGTCCATGACGAGGATGCGGGCGTCCTGGGCCAGGGCCTTCGCGATCTCCACCAGCTGGCGCACGTTGAGGCCCAAGGTCGAGGTTCTCCGGTCGGGGTCGAGTGAACCCAGACCCACCCGGCCCAGTACCTCGCGGGCATTCTTTCCTGCAGTGCGCCGGTCGAGCACTGGACCCTTGCTGGGCATCCTCCCGAGGAACAGGTTCTCTGTGACGGTCATGTCCGGCACGAGGCTGAGCTCCTGGTAGATGACCGCAATGCCGGCGTCGAGCGCCGCCGACGGGCCGCTGGCCAGCGTCTCTCCGTCCACGAGGATGGAGCCCCCGTCTGCGGAGTAGCCACCGGCGAGGATCTTGATGAGGGTCGACTTGCCCGCGCCGTTCTCGCCCACGAGCCCCAGCACGTGGGAAGACTGAAGGGTCAGGGTAACCCCCTTGAGAGCGCGGACACCGGGAAACGACTTGCTGATGTCGCGGATCTCGAGCAACGGTGCCGTCACGGCCTGGAGCCTTCCTGTGGGTGGGCTGACGGGTGGGGGGCCGCCCGAGCCGGTCCCCCACCACGACGGGTCACTTGACCTCGGCGGACCAGATCCCGTAGCTCTTGACCTCGGCGGAGTCGATGTTGTCCTTCGTAATCAGCTGGCTGGGCCAGAAGTCGTGGGCCGGAACGCTCTTGCCGTCGACCACGAGATCCTTGATGTAGCCCATCGACTTCTCCGCCATCTTAATGGGGTTCTGGCTGATGGTCGCGTCCTGCTTGCCGTCCCGGATGGCCTGAAGCGCCTGCGCCGTGCCATCGAGACCGATGATGACGATGTGCTGCTTGCTTCCCGGAGGCTGGAAGCGGTTGGCAGAGTCGATGGCTCGCAGGGCGCCGACGGTGTTGTCGTCGTTCGCGCCGAAGACGGCGTCAATCTGGCTGTTTGCCTGAAGGATGTTGCTCATCGCGTTAAGCGACTTCTCCTGGTCGAAACCCCCCTCCTGCTTGGCCACGAGCTTGAGGTTGGGGTTGGCCTTGAGACCTGCCTGGAATCCGGTTTCACGGTCGGCCGCCGCAGTTGTGCCAACCAGCCCGACGAGGTCCACCACGTTCCCCTGGGACTTGCCGTAGGGCTTGGCCAGAGTCTGGGAGATCCAGGTTGCCGCGGCCTCACCGGCCTTCTTGTTGTCGGTCTCCACGAAGCAGGTCACCGTGCCTCCGCTGGCTCCTCGGTCAAGGGTGAACACCGGCACGCCCTTCGCGTTCGCCGCCTGGACGACAGGCGTGATGCCGTTGGAATCGATAGGAGTGAGGACCAGGACGTTGACACCCTGGTTGAGGAGGTTCGTCGCGTCATTGAACTGTTGGGCGGCGTCCCCGTTGGCGTTGGTCTCCTTGAGCTGGAAGCCATTGGCTGCGACACCGTTCTTCACGCCTCGCTCCAGACCGACGAAGAACGCGTTGGTCAGCGTCGGGCCCGCATATCCGACGACGACATCCGAGGCTTTGATCGTCTTGGCGGTCGGTGCGCCGCTGGCACCCGGGGTGGATGTGGTGCTGTCCTGCGAGCACGCCGCCAGCGCGGTGCTCGCGAGCAGCGCCCCTGCGACGAGGGCGGTGCGTCGGTTCAATGTGGCCACGACAGTCTCCTTGAGGGGGTGGTTAGCGGGCGTCTGTGTTTGCGATGGGGCGAGGGGGGTTGCGGGCCGGGTCGCGCAGGAGGCGGCGCTGGGTGACGATGGCCGTCACCAGCCCTGCGGGGGTAATGTCGAACGCCGGGTTCAGGGCCCGGCTGTCGGGCGAGGCCACCCGCTGCCCGAGGACGTCGAGCACCTCGTCCTCGTGGCGCAGCTCGATCGGGATGTCGGCACCGGTGGGCGTCAGGTCGTCGATCGTCGATTCCGGGGCTGCCACGAGGAAGGGGATGCCCGCGTGGTGTGCAGCGAGGGCATGGCTGACGGTGCCCACCTTGTTGGCGACGTCGCCGTTGGCGGCGATGCGGTCGGCGCCCACCACCACCGCCTCGACTTCACCGGAGAGGATCAGACCTGCCGCGGCAGAGTCCACGATCACCCGGTGAGGGATCCCGGCGCGGGACAGCTCCCACGCCGTCAGACGGCTGCCCTGCAATAGGGGTCGGGTCTCGCAGACGTAGACGACGGTCAGTGGTGACTCGCGATGCAGGTGCCCGATGACCCCCAGCGCGGTGCCTTCCTCGACACCCGCCAGGGCACCGGCATTGCAGTGCGTGAGGATCCGTCGTGCACCGTGGAGGAACGCTGCACCCGCCTCGCCGATCGCGCGGTTGGCGAGGATGTCCTCGTCCCGGATGGCCAATGCCGCGGCGAGCACCCCGGCGACGTCGGCGCCCTCGGCCCGCGCCCGCTGGACCGCCCGGACCCCGTAGCCGAGATTGACCGCGGTGGGTCGCGCGTTCGACAGCTTCTCGGCGGCGACGTCGAGCGCCCGGTCGACGTCGTCACCCGCCCGCGCCGCGGTGGTTGCTGCGAGTGCCATGCCGAGAGCACCGGCCACGCCGAGAGCCATGGCTCCCCGAACCGCCAGAGACTGGATATGGACGACGAGCTCGTCGACGTCACGGACGTCGATGAAGATCTCCGCCTGCGGGAGGCGGGTCTGGTCGATGATGCGGACGGCTCCGTCCCACCAGTCGATGGTGCGCATTTCCCTACCGTTGTCTGACAACTGACATCTGTCAAGAGGATTGCTATGGTTGTGACCTCGCGGTGACTACGGTGCACGCGGTAACCCCGGTTCCCCGGACGGAGGTGAACGGATGCAGCCCCTCGGCCTGCAGTCATCGCTGCCCCAGCAGCTGGCCGACGCCCTTCGGGTCCGGATCAGGGCCAAGGAGTGGGGGCCGGGCCAACAACTCCCCACCGAGGCGGAGCTCGTCGTGCGCTACGGGATCTCGCGCGCCACCGTGCGGCAGGCCATCAAGGATCTCGAAGGTCAGGGTCTCGTCGTCGTCCAGCGCGGTCGAGGGACGTTCATGGCCGAGGGCACCAGAATTCATGCCGGAATGCAGGAGCTCGCCTCGATCTCGGCGACGATTGCCCAGATGGGCCTCGAGCCCTCCATGCGATACCGACACCGGATCGTCCGCGCCGCCACCGCGGCCGAACTCAGACAGTTCGACCTCCCGGTGGGCGGCAAGGTCGTCGACATTCAACGCAAGATCCTCGCCGACGGCCAAACCGTCGCCTTCTCCTACGACATCCTGCCCCGGTGGGTCTTCCCTGCGCGGTTTCGGACCAGCGAGTTGCGTGGCTCCGTCTTTGGCTTCCTGGCCGATCACGATGGTCCGCGTCCGGCTCGCGCGCTGGCCGAGGTCCACGCGGTGCGCTCCGACACCATCGGGTGGGACGAGGAGACCGATGGCCACCAACTCTACATCCTGCTCGACCAGATGCAGGTTGACGACCAGAACCGCCGCTTCATGCACTCGCGCAGCTTCTTCCTCGAAGGCCGCTTCAACTTCACCGTGGTCCGAACACGCTGAGCCGCTTCGCCCTGCACGCCAACCGATTGGAGCTCTCTGATGAAAGCTGTTGTCCTCGAGTCCCTTCGCCCCATCGACCAGGGGCCGTTGGTCCTGCGCGAGGTCGACCAGCCCGGCGCCGGCAACGGCCAGGTCGTGATCAAGGTCGTCTCCTGCGGCGTCTGCCGCTCGAACCTGCACATGATCGAGGGCGACTGGGCCTCCGGCGGCACGCCCTCCCACACACCCATCATCCCGGGCCACGAGGTTGTCGGCACGGTGGCCGAGGTCGGCGCCAACGTCGAGCACCTCTCTGTCGGTGACCGAGTCGGGGTCATGCCCCTTTGGTCGACGTGCGGCTACTGCGAGTTCTGCGTGGCGGGCCTGGACCACCTGTGCCAGTCCAAGCACATCACCGGCGAGACGGTGGATGGTGGGTATGCCGAGTTCATGCTGGCCAGCGCTGCCCACACCTACGCACTCCCCGACGAGATCGCCTTCGACGATGCAGCTCCCCTGTTCTGCCCGGGTATCACTGCCTACGGCAGCGTCGCCAAGGCGCGTCTGACCCCTGGCAAGAAGGTTGCCGTCTTCGGCATCGGCGGCGTCGGTCACCTGGTGCTGCAGATGGCGGGACTCTACGGCGCCGACGTCTTCGCGGTCTCGCGTGGCCGCAACCACCTCGAGCTCGCCGAGGAACTTGGCGCCACCGGGATCGACGCCAGTAGTGGTGACCCGGCCGAAGTACTGCAGCGCCTGGGCGGTGTCGACGCCAGCATCGTCTTCGCCCCGTCGGACGCCGTCGTCGCCCAGGCCATCCGCGCCACCCGGCCCGGTGGCACCGTCATCCTCGGCATCAACGCCGAGGTGGGGCCGCTGCCCTTCGCTCTCGAAATTGCCGTCGTCGGGTCCTTGCTCGGCACCCGGCAGCAGATGCGCGAGGTCCTCAAGCTTGCGGCCGCCGGGAAGATCAAGGCAGAGTGCAGGCCGTTCGCCCTCGACGAGGCAACCCAGGCGCTGACGGCCCTCAAGCAGGGCGAGCTCCGCGCCCGCGCCGTCCTCATGGTCTAGCCCGATGCTGCTGCTGGAGCACCGTGAGTCCGTCGTCCGCGCCTGTCGCGACCTGGTTGGAACGGGGCTGGTCCGGGGCACGTCCGGGAACGTGTCAGTCCGTGACAGGGATACCGGCCTCGTCGCCATCACGCCCAGCGGCACGGCATACGCGAGCATGACCCCCCACGACGTCGTCGTCGTCACCCTCGACGGCGAAGTCGTGGAGGGGCTCCTCGAACCCACCACCGAAGCGGGGATGCACCTGGCGATCTACCGGGCACGCCCCGAGGTCTACGCCGTCGTGCACACGCACTCGCCCTTCGCGACGACGTTCGCGGCCCTGCGTGAACCGCTGCCCGCCACCCACTACATCCTCGCGCGGGCCGCCGCCGTCGTGAGAGTGACCCCGTACGAGCGATACGGCACACCCGAGATCGCCGCGGCCTGCGTTGCAACGCTCGGCACCGACTGCGGCGTCCTCCTCGCAAACCATGGTGTGGTCGCCGTGGGCCCCCAGCTCGACTCGGCCATGGCTGTCGCCGAGGCCATCGAGTACACCGCCGAGATCACCTGGCGAGCCCGGGCCATCGGCACGCCCGTTGTCCTCGATGATGCGCAGATGGCGGCCGTGGCGGGCGCCTTCTCTACCTACGGTCGGGCGACACGACGCCCGACCGATCAGTGACACCGTCGGTCCTCACGAGCACCCGCCCGGCAGATACCGAGGTCCCGGATCTGCGCCGGGTGGCCATGTACGTCGCGGCCCGAAGCGTTGCCACGCTGCCCTGACCGCTTCTCGCGGTGCCGTCGGATGCGCCCCGTCTCAACGAAGGATTTCGCACTGACTAACTTTTGCACGGACTCTCATACCATAGCCGACATGTTGGAGCGCGGACATGGTGTCGACACTCCAGTCCACTGACGAATCCAGCGTTCCGGTCGTGCACTTCCAAGAGACATTACCGAATCGCAGACCGTACGAGCCTGCGTCTTCCGCCGCCCGCGGTCGCGGTCGCGGTGAGCCTCAGGGGATGCGGCGTACTCGGTTGACGGTCAGGCCGTTCTCGTCGAGCAGGTCGCCCATCTTGCTCGCGAACTCGACCAGGTGGGGTGCCGCGAGGTGGGCGTCGAGGTGCTCGCCGGAGAGCCAGTTCTCGTAGAAGGTGAAGAAGCTCGGATCCTCGACGCCCTGGTGAAGGTCGTAGTTGACGTATCCCTCCTCCTGGCTGGTCGGCTCGATCAACGCCTCGAGCGCGGCACGCAGCTCCTCGGTCTTGCCCTCAGCCGCCCGCATGTAGGCCACCACGGTCAGCAGGTCGCGGTTGTCGTCGGTGGGTGTGCTCACGGGTCCTCCTAGTGGACGTTGGTGGTGGGGTGAGCGACGCTAGGCCATATGACCCCGCGTCGCAAGACCGCTCTCGAGATGGCCGAGGCCGCTGGCGCCTGGCTGGCAACGCTGGACGACGACCAGCGAGCCGTGGCTCGCGGCGCGGCGCCGGCGTACGACGACCCGGGCGACGCCGAGCGTCGGCGCTGGTTCTACACCCCCACCGACCACGGCGGCCTGACCATGCACCAGCAGCGGCCCGCGCAGCAGCGGGCCGCGATGACGCTGGTGGCCACCGGGCTGTCGATGGCCGGCTACGTCACCGTCGCGACCACGATGGGGCTGGAGAACGTGCTCGACCGCGTCGAGGGGTTCGTGACCCGGTTCGACCGCCAGCGCGGGCGCGACCCGGGGCTGTACTACCTGCGCGTCTTCGGTGAGCCGGGCGGCGCCGCCCCCTGGGGGTGGCGGTTCGGCGGCCACCACGTCTCGCTGAACAACCTCGTGGTCGACGGCGAGCTCGTCTCGACGACCCCGTGCTTCATGGGCGCCGACCCAGCGTCCTCACCTCTGCTCGGCGGCGCGGTCAACCGGCCGCTCGCCCGGGTCGAGGACCTCGCGCGCGAGTTGGTCCGTTCCCTTGACCCTGAGCTCGCCGCGCGGGCCGTCTTGCTGGACAAGGCCCCCTCGGACTTCGTGACCGCCAACCGCACCGCCGTCTCCGAGGGCGACCAGGTCATCCCGCTGGCCGGCGTCTGGCGCGACGCGCGGTTCACCGACGACACCGAGCAGGCCAAGCTGCAGGCTCTCAGCAACGCCATCGACGAGGCAGCCGGACTCACTCCCGATGACCACCGCACGACCCAGTACACCGCGACGCCCAAGGGCATCCCCGGCCGAGACCTCGACAGCGCCCAGCGCGAGCTCCTGCTGACCCTCCTCGCCACCTACTTCGACCGGGTCCCCGACGGCGTCTCGCCCCTGGCGTCGTACGACGGCGACGCGCTCGACGCCGTCCACTTCGCCTGGGCCGGGCCGACCGATCCCGGGCAGCCGCACTACTACCGGCTCCAAGGACCGCGGCTGCTCATCGAGTGGGACAACACCCAGCGCCGCGCCAACCACGCCCACTCGGTCTGGCGCGACCCCGAGGCCGACTTCGGTCTCGACGTGCTGGCCCAGCACCGGGCCGCGCACCACTGAGTCAGAGCCCAGCCAGCGCCACACTTGCTTCACGGTG
>NZ_JBKJPP010000092.1:0-7696 GCF_046595215.1 Lapillicoccus sp.
CCAACGGGCGACCAGCGCAGGCGCCGGCGAAGGCCGCGGTACCACCGCCGGTCTTGTCGGTTTGGATGGGGACGGTGACATCGGGCGGGCAGGTCACGGTGCCGGCCCCCAGGTCGATGGTGAACCGGTCCTTGGGGAACCGGCCCCCGGCGCGGCCGGCGGCCCTCGGTCGCACCTTGGTCCTGATCTGCGCGCCGGCCGCCTCCAGCTTCTCCGCCAGCACCCCAGCGCTAGGCCGCGTCGCCGTAGACCGCCAACGGCGACTCCAGTTCGCTCTCGGTTGCGGTCTCGTTGTCCGTGGCGTCCGGGCCGTGCGCGGTGCTCGCCTGGTCGGGCGGGCTATCGGCGTCACCCACCGTCACCCGCCGCATCGGCAGCGAGCAGGTCCTGGGCGAGTACGTCACCGGCCGAGGCCGCGTCACCGGTGTTGCCGGCCGTGACCGTGGTGGCCCGTGATGGATTCGGAGTCCGGGCCGATGCCGATGTGGCCCTTGTACCCGTCGAAGCCGTGGGCGGCCGTCTTGTGGCCGTGCCGGGCCTGCGGGTCGACGGTGGAGATGACCCGGTCCTCGGAGACCCGCCGAGCCATGGTGCACACCCCCTCGTTGCCTTGGTCGAGGTCTTGACCGACCAGGGTCGCAAGCACCGTCCCCGCCTCTGTCGCCGGCGCGTCGAGCCCGCTCCGCTGACATGGCCGGGGGCGAGCTCGTTGTGCTGACGAATATCGAACACCCGAGCTGCCCGCGATCTGGTCGGAGCCGACCTGGCGGGCCTGCGAGACGATCCCCGCGGGGTCCTGGTCGGCGTTACGCACCATCACGAGCGGACGGATGGCTTCGCCCTCGACGAGGAGGAGGGGGCCCGGCGGCTGATCCCACGCAGCCTCAAGCAGTACCGCGGGAAGGTCCCCAGCGAGTTCAGCCGCTGCCTGCCGAACCCGTCCTCGCTGTCGGCGTGCATCAGGGCGTTCACCGCGCGTTCGGCGCCGATCGTGACGCCGCGCTCGCGGTGTGGGCTCCAGCGTGGCGCCGTAGAACGTCCACAAGGTTTCCACAAGGCCACCTCAGCATGGTGGGCTTGTTCTTATCGTCTGCGGGGACAGGGTAAGTTATGAGACTTGTTGCGGTGAGGTTGCTCCGCGTGTCGGGCCGACACGGGTTGGGGCCGCACAGCGCTCCACGCCGCGCTCGTCATCCGAGGCGGGGCCGAGGTGGGGTTCTCTCCCTACCGACCCGGTTGGTGGCTGGGACGTGTGCCCTGCTTATGCCGGTGACGCTGGGCTTCACCGCCGTCAGGGCCGCTGCGGCCGTGGCTCCGGTGGGCCAGGGATTCACCGTTACAGCCACCGACTTGGCGTTCATCCTCAAGCAGATCAAGATTTCGGAGCAGCACGCAGCCACGCTGTCGCCCGCGCATCCGTGTGACACGCTCGTCGGGCCGGGCCCGAACCAGATCCCCGACCGGTTGACGGCGTACGGCCTGCGCACCGTCGATGGGTCCTGCAACAACCTGTTCCCTGGGCGCGAGACTTTCGCCGCAGCCGATCAGCAGTTCCCGCGACTGACCACGCCGGTCTTCAAGGCGGCTGAGAACAGCTCCCCCATGTTCGGGCCCCCCCACCCCACGTCGTACGCGCAGAAGGGGGGCCTCGTCTTCGACTCGCAACCCCGGGTGATCAGTAACCTGATCGATGACCAGACGTCAACCAATCCCGCGGCGGTGGCGGCGGCCGGCTTCCCGGTGCGGACTCAACACGCCCCAGGTCTGTTCCCGTGCACCACCGATCCGGACCTCAGCGCGGTGCCACCAGTTAACGGCGTCCCGGCGGGCTGCGTGCCGTCGCACCACACCCTGTTCATCCCCAATGTGACCACGGACGTCGGCCTCTCGCCACCGTACAACTCACTCTTCACATTCTTCGGTCAGTTCTTCGACCACGGCATCGACCAGACCGCCAAGGGCGGCGGCACGGTGTTCGTCCCGCTGCACGATGACGACCCGCTCATTGCCGGACCGGACCACATCCTCGGCACCAACTGTGGCACCGCAACGGCTTCCCCAGAGTGCGCCGACAACCTGCCGCCGAACCTGCGCTTCATGGTGCTGACGCGGGCACAGAACCAGCCCGGTCCGGACGGCATCATGGGGACCGCCGACGACATCCAGAACGCCAACAACACCGACTCACCCTGGGTCGACCAGAGCCAGACGTACACCTCGCACGCCGCACACCAAGTGTTCCTGCGCGAGTATGTGAACAACTCGGCCGGGAAGCCGGTCTCGACCGGGAGTCTGCTGGGCGGCGCCGAACCGAACCGAACCGGCCAGGCCACCTGGGCGACGCTCAAAGCCCAGGCGGCGACCCTGCTCGGTTTGAAGCTGCTCGACGTGGACGTGGCGAACATCCCGCTGCTCGCCGCTGACCCGTACGGCAAGTTTATCCCCGGCCCGCTGCGGGGGCTGCCTCAGTACGTGACCAAAACCGGCTTGGTCGAGGGCGACACGGTTGCGCCCGTCGTCGTACCGGCCGATGCTTTGCACTTCGACACCCCGTTCCTGACCGATATCGCGCACAACGCGGACCCGGGCACGGTGGGGCCCTGCACGACGGCCATCGGCGTCACGCCCCCGGCGCCAAAGGGTTGCCTCAGTCCTGACGCTGACACGATCGCGTCCGCGGACTTCGCGAGCCAGCCACCGGGGACCTATGACGACGAGATGCTGAACGCGCACTTCACCTGTGGTGACGGCCGGTGCAACGAGAACATCGCGCTCAGCGCGATCCACCAGATCTTCCACTCCGAACACAACCGGCTGATCAACGACATCAAGAACACCCTGACCAACGACACCTCCGCCACTGGCGTTGCGGCGCTGGCTCAATGGACGGTCACGACGGGAACGCCCGATGGCTGGAACGGTGAGCGCCTGTTCCAAGCGGCCCGCTATGTCACCGAGATGGAGTACCAGCACCTGGTGTTCGAGGAGTTCGCCCGCAAGGTCCAACCTGCGGTTCGGCCCTTCCACGTGTACTCCCCCGACGTCAACCCGGCCATCGCCGCCGAGTTCGCCCACGCGGTGTATCGCTTCGGTCACTCGATGCTGGACGAGACCGTCGCGCGCAAGAACGTGGACGGCTCCGACAACTCGATCCCTCTGCTCACCGCGTTCCTGAACCCGCCAGAGTTCCTCAACGGCGGTTCGACCGGCCTCCCAGCCGGCCAGCCGGCCCGCCAGCTCACTCCCGAGCAGGCGGCCGGAAGTGTCGTCATGGGCTCGTCGGACCAGGTAGGCAACGAGCTCGACGAATTCGTGACCGAGACCCTGCGCAACAACCTGCTGGGCCTGCCACTCGACCTGCCCACCCTCAACATCACCC
This sequence comes from Lapillicoccus sp., assembly GCF_046595215.1. Taxonomy (NCBI): domain Bacteria; kingdom Bacillati; phylum Actinomycetota; class Actinomycetes; order Micrococcales; family Intrasporangiaceae; genus Lapillicoccus; species Lapillicoccus sp. The sequence goes on from NZ_JBKJPP010000092.1 coordinate 3,380, forward strand.
GCGCCCGTGAAGCGGGCGTCCCGCCGTTGAACGACGTCCGCAGGCAGATCTTCGCGAGAACCAACGACGGCCAACTGACCCCGTACACCAGTTGGTCGGACTTCGGTCAACATCTTAAGCACCCAGAGTCACTGATCAACTTCGTCGCGGCATACGGTCAGCACCCGTCCGTCACCAGCCAAACGACCCTGGCCGGGAAGCGGGCGGCAGCGAAGGCGATCGTTGACCCGGGACCCTTAGACACGACCCCGGTCCCGGTTGACGCCAGCGACTTCATGTTCAGCACAAGCGCCTGGGCCAGCACTGCCGCCGGCGTCACCACGACGGGTCTGGACAACGTCGACCTGTGGGTCGGCGGCCTCGCAGAGGTCACCAACCTGTTCGGCGGCCTGCTGGGCAGCACCTTCAACTACGTGTTCCAGAACCAGCTCGAAAACCTGCAGGACGGCGACCGGTTGTACTACATCAACCGCACGACGGGCACAAACCTGAGGGCGCAGCTTGAGGCCAACTCATTCGCCGAGCTGATCCAGCGCAACACCGACGGCACGAACACGCTCAAGAGCGATGCGTTCGCCACGGCGGACTGCAAGTTCCAGATCGCCAACCTGGATGGGACGCCCGCAGGCTTCACGGCCCACGGATCCACCGTCGCCGACGACCCGGCGACGACTGGCTGCGACGAGTCCAAGCTGCTCCTGCGCAAGCCCGACGGCACCATCCAGTACCGAGCGATCAACAGCGTCAACCCCTCCGGCATCAACTACCAGTCCGTCTACAACGGCACATCCGGTGTCGACCGGATCTACGGAGGCAACGACAACGACACCATGTGGGGCGGTGCTGGAAACGACATCCTCGAAGGCGGCGGCGGCGATGACGTCATCCTGGGTGGTGAGGGGAACGACATCATCACCGACTCCGGGGGCAACGACACCCTCAAGGGCGGCCCGGGCAACGACGCAATCGACGGCGGCCCAGGCAACGACAACCTGTTTGGCGGCGACGGTCAGGACTTCATCAACGGCGGAGCCGGCGACAACACGACCTTCGGCGGTCCCGGCAACGACTTCGTGATGGCCGGTGCTGGCGCGGATGTGGTGTTCGGCGGCCCTGGCGACGACTGGATCGAGGGGGGCACCGGTCAGGACCTGCTCCAAGGCGATGAGGGCGCGCCGTTCTTCGACGACCCTGCGCAGGTCAAGCCCGGCAACGACATCATGATCGGCCAGCCCGGTGAGAACGACTACGACGCCGAGGGAGGCGACGACCTTATGTCGGCCAACGCGGCGATCGACCGCTTCGCCGGCGCCGCCGGGTTCGACTGGGCATTCCACCAGTACGACACCATCGCCGCAGACGACGACATGAACATCAACCAGCAACTGGTCGGCGTACCGCTGCCGGTGGTCGTCAACCGCGACCGCTGGCAGGAGACGGAGGCCGACTCCGGGTCAGCATTCAACGACGTCATCAAAGGCACAAACACCGTCCCCAGGCTCACCGGTGGCGCCGGCTTCAGCGGCTGCGACGTGCTCGACCAGGCTGGCGTCAACCGCATCAGCGGACTTGGTGCGCTCCTCCCACCGCTGACCGGCGATCTCGCTCCGGTGGTCGCGATCTCCGCGATGGGAGCCTGCCCGCTCAGCGGCCCGATCTGGGGCGAGGGCAACATCCTGCTCGGTGGGACCGGCAGTGACACGATCGAGGGCCGTGGCGCCAACGACATCATCGACGGTGACAGGTATCTGCAGGTGCGGATCAGTGTCCGCACCAACCGGGATGACCCAGCAACCGAGACCGGCACCACCGACCTCATGGAGAACAAGGCCACCGGCGGTACCTTCGGCCCCGGCACGGCCGGCATGACCCTGCAGGCCGCCGTGTTCGCAGGACTCGTCGACCCGGGCAACCTGATGGCCGTCCGTGAGATCTTGACCCCCACCGTTCCTGCGCCGGACTGCGGGGCGACAGCCCCGCTCAACTGCGACACCGCGGTCTTCTCCGGTCCGCGGTCGAACTACACCATCACCACCACCCCCGCCACGGGCGCCACCCTGGCTAGCATGACAGTCACCCAGATCGGCGCCAACGTGGTCGGCCAAACGGTCAGTGACGGCTCTGACACGCTGCGCAACATCGAACAGCTGCGGTTCTCCGACGGGATGGTTAACCTGACGCCTCCTGGTGCTCCCACCGGCGTGACCGCGACCGCAGGCAATGCCTCGGCGATGGTGAACTGGACGGCTCCTGCGCCGAACGGCAGCTCGCCGATCACCAGCTACGAGATCATCGACAGCGCGGACCCGGCCACCACACTGACCGTCACCTTGGGGACGGCAACCGGCGGCACCGTCGCTGGCCTGACCAATGGGACGACGCATACCTTCAAGGTCCGTGCAGTCAACTCCGGCGGCCCTGGCGCCTTCTCGGCCCCGTCCAACCCGGTGACCCCGGCGACGGTCCCGGGCGCTCCGGCGGCGCCGACCGCGACGGCCGGGAACGCGTCAGCCACCCTCAGCTGGGCCCGGCCCACCTCCGACGGCGGCGCACCGCTGACCAGCTACGACGTGCTCGTGAGCACCGGCACCACCGTGGTGTCGACCATCCCCGCCATCGCCGCCACCGACACCAGCCGGGTCATCACCGGCCTGACCAACGGGACGGCCTACACCTTCCAGATCCGGGCGGTCAACGCCGTCGGCGCCGGTGCCCTGTCCGCCCCGTCCAACCTCGTCACCCCCGCAGCCACCGTCACATCCCTGGCCGGCTTCACCGGGACCACGCCCACCCGGGTCCTGGACACGCGCACCGGCCTCGGCCTGCCCTCGGCCACCCCCGCCGCCCTCGGCGCCGGGGCCACCATGACCCTGACCGTACCCAACCTGCCCGCCGGAGCCACCGCCGTCGCCCTCAACGTCACCGCCACCAACCCCACCGCCGACAGCTGGCTGACCATCTACCCCGGCGGGGCGCCCCAACCGACCGCGTCCAACCTCAACTTCGGACCCGGCCAGAGCATCCCCAACATGGTCCAGGTCCCCCTCGGCCCCGGCAACACCGTCACCATCTACAACAACGCCGGCACCGTCGACGTCATCGCCGACCTCGTCGGCTCCTACGCCCCCGGCACCGGCTCCGGCTTCACCGGCACCAGCCCCACCCGGGTCCTGGACACCCGGATCGGGACCGGCGCACCCACCGCCCCCCTCGGCGCCGGGGCCACCATGACCTTGACCGTGCCCGGCCTGCCCGCCGGAGCGACCGCCGTCGCCATGAACGCCACCGTCACCAACCCCACCGCCGCCAGCTGGCTGACCGTCTACCCCGGCGGGGCGCCCCAACCCAACGCGTCCAACCTCAACTATGTCGCCGGCCAGACCATCCCCAACATGGTCATCGTCCCCCTCGGCCCCGGCAACACCGTCACCATCTACAACCAGGCCGGCACCGTCGAGGTCATCGCCGACCTCGTCGGCTCCTACGCCCCCGGCACCGGAGCCGGCTTCACCGGCACCACCCCCACCCGGGTCCTGGACACCCGCACCGGGACCGGCGCACCCACCGCCACCCTCGGCGCCGGCGCCACCATGACCCTGACCGTGCCCGGCCTGCCCGCCGGAACCACCGCCGTGGCCATGAACGTCACCGTCACCAACCCCACCGCCTTCAGCTGGCTCACCGTCTACCCCGGCGGCGCGGCCCAACCCTGGGCGTCCAACCTCAACTACGGACCCACCCAGACCATCCCCAACATGGTCATCGTCCCCGTCGGCCCCGGCAACACCGTCACCATCTACAACCAAGCCGGCACCGTCGACGTCATCGCCGACCTCATCGGCTCCTACAAGTGAGCGACTACGGGGTTGACGGAGCCCCAAGGTTTCCGCAACGTCCGCAGTGCACCCTTCAGTCAGGACGGGTCGGTGTGGCCGCTGTCCGCACTCGGGCACTCGGGAGGTTCCCCATGGTCAAGGTCGACTGGCGCAAGCGAATGGTGACGACACTGGTCGTCCCCCTGACCGCACTGAGCATGCTCGCCACGGTCACCGCGTATGCCGCCGGCGGTGGCGGGACGGCCACGCCACCCCCGGGTGCGGTGGCCCCGTTCGTGACCGCGACGCTGCCCGACCCGGTGACGTCCGTCAACCCGGCGTTGATCCACGGCTTCGACGACACCGGGTTCATCCAGGGCGCGACACTGGATACCACCAACGTCAACTGCCCGAACACGGTCGACCCGCGCCGCTTCGGTGGCACCCTCACGTTGAACCACGGCCCGGTCGTGGTGCCGTGCAACCTGGTGATCCAGATGCC
>NZ_JBKJPP010000130.1:0-42375 GCF_046595215.1 Lapillicoccus sp.
TAGCCGAGCATCGAGCAGAACAGCAGGTTGCCGGCCGTCACGACGACGGCGACGATGGTCGAGTTGAGGAAGTAGGTCGAGAACTTCAGCCGGGAGAACAGCTGGGCGTAGTTGTCCCACGAGGGGTTCTGCGGCAGCCACGTCGGGGGTGCCTGTCGCAGCTCACCCTCACCCTTGAAGCTGCCGAGGATCATCCACAGGAAGGGGGAGATCACCGCGAGGAGGGCGATGGTCAACAGCACGTAGAGCCACCAGCGGTTGCCGCGTCGGGTGGTGTTCATGGCCGGCCCCTCAGGTGTTCTCACGCAGCAGGCGGAACTGCACGGCGGTGACGATGGCGATGGCGACGAAGATGAGGTAGCTCACCGAGGACGCGAAGCCGTAGTTGCCGAAGCCGAACTGCTTGTAGGTGTACATGGACATCGAGATGGTGCTGTTGAGCGGGCCGCCGTTGGTCATGATCAGGGGCTCCTCGAAGAACTGCAGATAGCCGATGGCGGTCGTCACAGAGACGAAGAGCATCGTCGGGCGCAGCATCGGCAGGGTGATGTAGCGGAAGCGCTGCCACGCCCCCGCCCCGTCGATGGAGGCCGCCTCGTGCAGCACGAACGGGACCGCCTGGAGCCCGGCGAGGAAGATGATCATCGCCGTCCCGAAGTTGCGCCACGAGGCCATCAGGATCAGTGAGGGCATCGCCCAGTTGGGGTCGCCGAGCCAGTTCGGCCCGGAGATCCCGACCCAGCCGAGCACTGTGTTGATCAGGCCGAAGTCCTGCTGCAGGAGGAAGCGCCAGACCACGGCCACGGCGACGATCGAGGTGATCACGGGGGTGTAGAAGCCGAGCCGGAAGAACCCGCGGAACCGGGTGATCCCCTTGTCGAGGACCACGGCGGCGGCCAGGGCGACCCCGAGCGTCAAGGGGACGCCGACGACGACGAAGTATGCCGTGTTGCGCGCCGACTGCAGGAACGTCGGGTCGCTCAGGGCCCGCGCATAGTTGTCGAGCCCGATGATGTTGACCCCGAAAGGATTTCGCAGGTCCTTGGCCTTGGTGTCCGTGAAGCTCATGAAGAGCGACTGGACGACGGGCCAGGCGGTGAAGGCCAGGAAGAGCAGGCAGAACGGGATCGCCAGGACCCAGGCCGCTCGGCCCTCCCGGGGGCCGGACCGGCGACGCCGACCGGGCGATGACCCGGACGCGTCTGGCCGGTCGGACCGCCCGCGCGACGCTGCGCGGGCGATCGAGCTGGTGCTGGTCACTTCGTGCCGGTCCCGATCGACTCAGCCTGCGACTGCGTCTCCTTGAGCGCGGCGGCCGGGTCGGCGCCGGTCTTGGTGACCTTCTCCATCTGGGTGTCGAACCCGGAGATGACCTGCTCCCAGGTGGCGAACGACGGCGGGGACTGGGCGGTCTTGAGCTGGGTGCCGAACACGGAGAGGTTCTTGTCCGAGGACAGGGCCGGGTCGGTCCACGCGCTGGCGACCGACGGGAGGTCGGTGGAGGACTTGTACCACTGCGCCTGCACCTTGGGGTCGGCGAGCCACTGGACGAACTTCCACGAGCTGTCACGGTTCTGGCTGTTCTTGAAGACGACGAAGTTGGAGCCCCCGACGAACGAGGACGACGTCTTCTTCGCCGGAATCTGCATCACGCCGTACTTGCTCTTGAAGTCGGCGCCGCCGACCTTCTCGACCGCTGACATCATCCACGGGCCGGAGATGAACATCGGGACCTTGCCGCTGACGAAGTCGGGCTCGGTGGTGGGAGTGGCCGGCGCCGCCTTGTCCGAGATGCCGTCCGCGAAGTAGGACTGGTAGTACTTCACCGCGTCGAGGACCTCAGGCGAGTTGAGGTTGTAGGCGTTGCCGCCGTCCTTGGTGAGGTTCGCTCCGTTCGACCAGGCGAACGGCATGATCGACTGCCACGACCCGGTCCCGCCCGCCTGGAAGCCCATGCCCCACTTCGCCCCGGCCTTCTCCTGCATGGCCTTGGCCATCGCCTTGAGGCCTTCTTGGTCGGTGGGCGGGGTGGTGAACCCGGCCTTCGCGGCGAGGTCCTTGCGGTAGTAGACCAGCCGGGTCTCGACGTACCACGGGATGCCGAAGGACTTGCCGCCCACCTCGGTGGTCTTCTGGGCACCCTCGAAGAAGGCCGACTTGTCGATCGAGGCCGGCGTCGGGTCGAGGGCGCCGAGACCGGCGAACTCACCCATCCAGGTCGTGCCGACCATGGCCGCGTCGGGGGTCTTGTTCGCGGTGATGGCGGTGGTGAACTTGTCGTGGGCCGAATCCCAGGGGATGCCGGTGACCTCCACCTTGACCCCGGGGTTGGCCGTCTCGAACTCCTTGGCGAGGGCGGGCAGCTTCTCGCCCTCGGCGCCCATGGCCCACACGGTGATCGTGCCGTTGGCCTTGCCGTCGCTGATGCCCTGGGCGGTCGCACCACCGGAGGCCGTCTCGCCGCCGCGGCCGCACGCCGACAGCGCCAGGGCGGCCGTCGTCAGGGTGACGACCGCAAGGGTCCTGGTGTGCTTCATGTCCGTCTCTCTTTCGTGGGGGGTTTCGTGGGGGCAGAAGTCGTATGCCGGAGGGCAGGCTGCGCGGGGCAGCCGCAGCTGGCGCGCAGGACCACCTCCGTGGGGAGCAGGTGAGGAGTCTCGAGGGGTGGCGCCCCGGACACCCGTTGGTGGAGACGCTCGGCGGCCAGCGCGCCGAGCTCGTGCACGGGCTGGCGCACGGTGGTCAGGCCGGGCTTGATGTATCGGGCGGCCATCACGTCGTCCCAGCCCACGACGGCGATGTCTTCAGGCACCTGGAGGCCGCCGTCCTGCAGTCGGGCGATGACGGAGAGGGCGAGCTCGTCGTTCGCGCACACCACGGCGTCGGCCTTCAGCCTGCCGCTGAGCAGCCGGTCCGCCACGGCCGCTCCTTCCTCCTCGCGGAAGGCAATGGCCACTGGCTGACGGGCCCGGCGTCGCAGAGCCCGGTGCGCGTCGACGAACCCCCGATACCGGTCCTGGACGTCAGGTGCAGCGTCGGGGTCGCCGACGAAGAGCAGATGCTGGCGAGCATGGCCCACCAGCAGGTGGGTGGTCAGGGCCATGGCGCTGTCGTGGTTCTCGGCGCTGATCGCCTCCACACCGGGGCGTGGGTCACCCGCAATCATCACGAGGGGCTTGGTGCCGTGCAGGCTGCGGACCACGTCGTCGGAGATCGTGGCGGAGCCGAGCATGGCCACACCGTCGACGCGGGTGGCCAGCTGCCGCACGGCCCGTCCGAGGTCTCGCTTGCCGGCAGCGAGCAGGAGGACCACGCTCTGCCCCAGCTCGGCGGCTCGGGACTCGAAGCCCAGGAGCAGGTCGGCGTAGTAGGGCCCGGTCAGCTCGGGCAGGACGAGGCCGTGGGCCTCGTGGTGTCGCACGGCGAGGCTCCGGGCAGCACCGAGGGGCATGTAGTTCAGCTGGGTCACCGCGTCGAGGACCTTCGTGCGGGTCGAGTCGGAGACGTTGGCCGAGCCCTGCAGAACTCGGGAGACGGACGCGATCGAGACCCCGGCGAGCGCGGCGACGGAGTAGATCGTCGACGCCGAGCGGGTCTGGGTCGATGCGGACATGTCCTCGCGCTCCTTTGCGCGTAAGCGCTTGCGTAAGCGCTTACATTCCGGGTTGGCAACGAGTGTGCCCGACGATTCCCGCCAGCGCAAGGGGAGGCGCCCGAATGCGACTGCCTCTTCCCGTCACGCTCCACGGTTCGTCACAATGAGTGTGATCCCGTCCCGTCCGCCCGTCCTGTCGAACCAAGGAGCCCCGATGATCTTCATCGCCGCCAAGTTCCAGATCAAGCCCGAGCACGCCGACGCGTGGCCCGAGATCTCCCGCGAGTTCACCCAGGCCTGCCGGGCGGAGGAGGGGTGCCTGTGGTTCGACTGGTCACGCAGCCTCGACGACCCGACGGAGTACGTCCTCGTCGAGGCGTTCCGCGACGACGCAGCGGGCGGGGCGCACGTCAAGTCCGCCCACTTCGCGAAGGCGACCTCGCAGCTGCCGTCCTACCTCGTGAGCACCCCGAAGATCATCAACTGCTCCATCGAGGGGACCGGCTGGTCCGAGCTGGGGGAGATGGCCGTCTCCGCCGCGGGGTGAGCGCTGGGTAGTCTCGCCGCATGGGCCAGCTGTCGTGGAGTGCACCGCACGAGCGTGCCGAGGGCGAGCTGCTCGTGCGCAGGGCCCCCGGGGCCGTGGAGGTCACCTTCAACCGCCCCGAGAGGCTCAACGCGTTCACCGAGAGGATGTACGAAGAGCTGCTCGCGCTCTGTGCCGAGGTCGCCGTGGACCGGTCGGTGCGGGTGGTCGTCTTCCGCGGAGCGGGTGGACGTGCCTTTGCGGCCGGCAGCGAGATCTCCCTGTTTTCCGACTTCCGGTCGGGGGGCGAGGGGATCGCCTACGAAGCGCAGATCCGCCGTGTCCTCGGTGCGATCGCGGCACTGCCCCAGGTGACGGTTGCCGCGGTCGACGGCATCTGCGTCGGTGGTGGGCTGGCGGTGGCGAGCTCGTGCGATCTGCGGATCTGTTCTCCTGAGTCGAGATTCGGCATTCCCATCGCCCGCACGCTCGGCAACGCGTTGTCCGCGTCGATCGTCCTGCGGTGCGTCGAGGTCTTCGGTGACGGGTTGACCCGCGAGATGCTGCTTGCGTCGCGGCTGGTCAGCGCAGACCGTGCGTATGCCGTGGGGGCCGTGATGGCGGTGGTGCCGGGTGGGTCCCTGGAGGCGGAGGTTGCCTCGATCATCGACGGTGTCCGCCAGTCTTCGAGAGTGACGATCGAGGTGACCAAGGAACAGCTGCATGGCGGTGCTGCCGGCCATGACGCTGCGGCTGACGACGCGCGCATGGCGAAGGCGTATGGCGGTGAGGACTTCCGGGAAGGTGTCCGGGCCTTCCTGGCGAAGGAGAAGCCGCAGTTCGGTGAGTGAGGCCTGGGGTTGGAGGGGGGTGAGCCGGGCAGTATGCGCTGCCCCTCCTGGTGGGCAGCGCATAGTGCCCGGCGTGAGGGTGCTGGTGGTGGCCACCCGGGCCGGGGGCGTGTGAGACTCCCGGCATGCATCGCTTTTCGTCGACGACAGACTCCGAGGCCGTCGTGGCGGCTGACCGTGCCGCGATCTGGGCAGCCCTGACCGACCCGAACGTCCTGCCGAAGCTGACGCCCCTGTTGGAGCGCATCGAGGCCCGGGACGACGTGTGGCGGTGGGAGCTGCAGCGTTTCCCGGTGCTGGGGGTGGTGGTCGACCCGACGTTCACCGAGCGGATGGACTTCGTGGAGCTGCGCCGGATCGGCTTCGCCCACGAACCGCCGCAGGGCAAGGACGAGCGGGCGGGCGCTGAGGGCTGGTATGAGCTGAGCGATGCCGAGGGCGGGACCCATCTGTCGATCAGTCTGACGCTGCACGTGGAGCTGCCGCTGTCACGGTTTGCGGGGCCGGCCGTGCAGGCGGTGATGAAGAGCGCGATGGCATTGACGGGGGACCGGTTCGCGACCAACCTGGAACATCACCTGGGGCTGCGCTGACCCGACGTCGACCCGTCCCAAAAGGTGTCGGACGGGCCCGTGGCTGACAAGCCCGGCCCTGGGCTTCGAGCGCTGTCATGGATGCGAGTCAGTCGTCGACGAATCTCCGTTCCGCGCGTTCGGCTTCCAGCGCTCCCGGTAGGGCCGCCAGAGGGCCCACGTGGCGTGCACGGCGGGAATTCGGCTCACGTGCCGGTCAGCTGACTGTGGCCTCGGGTGTCCTGGCCGGTCGTTGTGGCGCCGTCAGCAAGGCCGACCGGACTCTGCTCCCGTTGGGGTTTCGTACCTTCGCGACACTGCTCGACTCGAGCCTGCCAATCCTTGACCGAGTGGCCCTGTCCAGCCTGCGCGACCCTCCACCGCCGGCACCTACCAAATCCTGCTTCCATGGCTGGCCCCCCTGCTGCGCCTGTGGGAGATGTATCTGGACCACGGAGGCTTCCCCATCTGCGTCGACTGGGACGGCGTACTCGCGGCTCGGACCGTCCTGGACACCAGGCCCACAGCAACGCCTGGGCCCCTGAGCCCCTGAGCCGCCGTGGCCGGCCACGGGATCCGCGACCTCCGGCACACCCTCCCTTCCTCCGATCCATGCGAAGGCGCGACCCGGCTCACGGCATACGGGTCAGGCGTCGATGCTGGACATGTCGCCGTAGCGGGCGCCGGCCACCGCGTCACGCGGTACGGCCGTCGCGATCGCGGCGAGGTCCTCGTCGGTGAGCCGGACGGCGGCGGCGGCAACGTTTTCCTCGAGGTACTTCACGCGCTTCGTCCCGGGGATGGGGGCGATGTCGTTGCCCTGGGCGAGGACCCACGCCAGCGCGAGCTGACCGGGAGTTGCCCCCTTGGCCTCCGCGAGCTCGCGGATCCTGGCAACCAGTGCGAGGTTGGCGTCGAGGGCTTCGCCCTGGAAGCGCGGGAAGTAGGCGCTGCGACGGGAGTCGTCCGCGGCGAGGTCGTCCGTCGTGGCGATGGCACCGGTGAGCAGGCCCCGTCCGAGCGGCGAGTAGGGGACCAGGCCGATGCCGAGCTCGCGCAGCGCCGGGAGGATCTCGTCCTCGATGTCGCGGGTGAAGAGGGAGTACTCGGTCTGCAGCGCCGTGATCGGGTGGACCGCGTGCGCCGTGCGGATGTTCGCGACGGATGCCTCGGAGAGCCCGAGGTGGTGCACCTTGCCGGCCTGGACGAGCTCGGCCATGGCGCCGACGGTCTCCTCGATCGGGACGGTCTGGTCGACGCGGTGCTGGTAGTAGAGGTCGATGTGGTCGACGCCGAGCCGCTGCAGCGACGCATCGGCGGCCTTGCGGACGTAGTCCGGCTTGCCGTTGATGCCGAGCCGGGACCCGTCCTCACCGCGTTCGTTGCCGAACTTCGTTGCCAGGACGACCTCGTCGCGCCGGCCGGCGATGGCACGGCCCACGAGCTTCTCGTTGGTGAAGGGGCCGTACATGTCGGCCGTGTCGAGGAACGTCACGCCGAGCTCGAGGGCGCGGTGGATCGTGGCGATCGCCGCGTCCTCGTCGCCCGTCCCGTAGAACTCCGACATACCCATGCAGCCAAGTCCCATGGAGGAGACCGTGAGGGCAGAGGTGGTGCCGAGGGTGCGGGTGCCGAGGGTGGTCTTCGTGGTGTCATCTGTGCTCATGAGGACGAGTCAACACCTTGGAGTGCACTCGAAGTCAACTCCGCCCCTCGCGGATCTCGGCGTCGGTGAACCCCGACGCCTCGAGCCGGTCCGTGTAGATCCCGATCTTGTTGTCGATGGCGCCGAGGTGCTCCGTCACCTCGGAGAGCAGGGTCAGGACCCGGGCCCGGTGGGCACGCAGCAGCCCGAGTCGAGCCAGCTCGTTCCCCCCGCCCGCGCGGCACATCTCGGCATAGTGCTTCACCTCCCGGATCGGCATGCCCGTGGCGCGCAGCCGGGTCAGCATCGCGATCCAGCGCAGGTCCTCCTCGGTGTAGACGCGGTGGCCTGAGCTCGAGCGGCCGACCGCGCGCAGCATCAGGCCGTCGCGCTCGTAATAGCGCAGCGTGTGGCTGGTCAGTCCGCTGCGCTCGGCGGCGGCCGCGATGCTCAGGCCCTGGGTGGGTGCAGTGATGGTCACGCGTCATCATGTGCCTTGGAGTGGGCTCGAAGTCAACACGGACAAGGGCGGACACAGCAGGGCCAGCCGGTATGCCGTGCAGCCCCCGTCCAGTTCCCCCGGATACGCTGGTCAGGTGCTTCCCTGGCTGACCGTCGTCGTGCTCGTCTCCACCGCGGCGTTCGGCGTCATGGCCGCGTTCTACGTGCTGCGCCACCGCCCGATCGACGACCCGATGATCATCGTCCTCGGGGTGCTCGAGCTGGCCCTGATCGTCCAGGTGGTCGTCGGGATCGCCCAGGGGGTCTCGACCTCCCGCGACTACGAGAAGCCGGTGTTCTTCGCCTACCTCGTCACCGTGCCGTTCATCGCGCCGGTCGCCGCGTTCCTCGCCCTCAAGGAGAGGACCCGCTCGTCGATGGCCGTCGTCCTCGGTTCCGCCGTCGTCGTCGCCGTCCTCGTCGGCCGGCTCAACCAGATCTGGAGCCTGCATGCCTGAGCGCGCTGACGACACGAGCGTCGAGCTGCCACAACGGCATACCGGCAAGGGTCTGGGGTTGGTCCTGGTCGCGCTCTACGGGCTCTTTGCCCTGGCGGCGACCGGGCGGGCGACGTTCCAGATCATCGCTGACTTCGGCAGGGCGCCGGTGGCCTACCTGCTCTCGGCGCTCGCGGCAGTGATCTATCTCGTCGCGACGGTGGCCCTGGCGCGGGGCGACCAGACCTCGGTGCGCGTGGCGCGGATCGCCATCACGACGGAGATGGTGGGCGTGCTCGTCGTGGGGCTGGTCTCCTACCTCGTGCCGTCTGAGTTCCCCGACAAGACGGTGTGGTCGCACTTCGGGGCGGGGTACGGGTATGTGCCGCTCGTCCTGCCGGTCCTCGGACTTCTGTGGCTTCGCCGCACCCAGCAGACGTTGCCCTAGCGCCCTCCTCCTCGACCGTCACCGTCACGCAGACGGCCCCTCCGGTGACCACCACGGTCACCGCAGCACCGGTGGTGAACACGGTCACGGCCACCACGACGGTCACCGTCGCCCCGCTCGTAGTGGCCGGTGCCTCCGGAGGGGCGGGTGCATCCACGGGGCCCGGCGGCTCGTCCGGCGTGCCCGCGCCCCTCGTCGGCCAGGGGTCGGGGTCCTCGGCCCCCTACTTCGGCAGCTGTTCCGAGGCGCGTGCCGCCGGGGCGGCCCCGATGCACGTCGGGGACGCCGGGTACCGACCGGGGCTCGACCGCGACAAGGACGGCGTCGCCTGCGAGTGAAGGGTCACGTCCGGTCCGTCCCGGTGCCGGAAGGGCGTCACGTCATCGGCTCGAGCGTCGCCGCAATGACGCAGTACGCCTCGTAGCGTCGGTGGACGTCGAGCTCACCGACGCGCTGCAGGGACTTCTTCATCGAGCGACGACCGAAGACGTGGATGCCGGCGACGGTGGTCTTGCGGGAGAGGCTCGAGAGGTCGGCATCGACGAAGCAGAGCGCGCCGTGCACCGGGATGTCGGCCAGGGTCGGGACGGCAGCCAGAGCGTCGGTCACCGCAACGAGCTGCGACGCGAGCCCGGCCAGGAGGGAGTTGCGGTCGCGCCCGTTGACGAGGAGCTGCTCGCGCACGGGCGAGAGGAAGCCGCCGGTGCGCCTGATGGAGACCTTGGCATCGGCGTAGCGCTTGGCGTCGATGACGTAGACCCCCGTCGCGGCGACGGCGATGTGGTCGATGTTGGCGCGGCTGCGGGGGATCCGCCGGTCGTGCAACGCGTAGACCCAGTCGGCGGCGAGCTCGGTGAGGGCCTCACCGACGGCCACCTCCCGCGGGCACCGACGGCCCAGGCCCGGGTCGACTGCGGCGGCACGGTGTGAAGGTTGACGAACCTGCGCAGACCACGCATCTGCGCGATCTCGGCGTCGCGTCTGGCCGTCCGCCGCTCGAACTCACGCCGGGCCGCAGCGCCGGGCACCCCGGGGAGGGGGGCCTCGCGGGGCAGCTCGGCGACGGGCCCGGCCTGGGGGACGGGTTGATCCCCGGCGAGACACGGTTCGCAGACCACCACCTTGGCCACCCGGTCGTACCCCGCGCGCTCGCCCTGGTCGAGCTGCGCGCCGCAGCCGCACTCCCCGGCATACCGCAACCGCATGACCTTGACGTCGCTCGACCCTGGCATGAGCACGAGTGAACCCGCCCTCCCGGCTCTGCGGAACGCTTCCCGCCGAAAGGGGGCTGAACGGCGAGCGGAATCCAGCGGACCGGCGTCAACGAGTGAGAGGCTGAACACGACAGGTTGCTGGTGCCGCACGTCAGAGGGAGAGGACGGACCAAGATGCTGGTCAGCGCATATGACCCCCTGGCGAACGGCCGATCCGATGCCGACCCGCCGTTCGACCTCCTCCTGGCCGGGACGGTCTTCCTCGACATCGTCTTCACCGGTCTCGAGTCGATGCCGAAGAAGGGCACGGAGGTCTGGGCCGACGGCATGGGATCGTGCCCCGGGGGCATCGCCAACCTGGCCATCGCCTCGAGCCGCCTGGGGATGAAGACGTCGCTGGCGGCGGCCTTCGGGGACGACGACTACGGCGACTTCTGCTGGCGCACCCTCGAGGAGCAGGAGGGGGTCGACCTCAGCCGGTCACGGCGGTTCGAGAACTGGCACTCCCCGGTGACGGTCTCGATGTCGGTCCACCGCGACCGCAGCATGGTCACCCACGGCCACCCGGCGCCGGTCTCGGCGACCGAGCTCGTCGGCCACCCCCCGCGCACCCGGGCCGTGCTGGTCGACCTCGGCCAGCCAGCCGCCGACGAGGGCTGCCCGTCATGGGTCGAGTTGGCCCGCCAGGACGGTGCCCTGATCTTCGGCGACATCGGCTGGGACGCGACGGGCGTCTGGTCACCGCAGACCCTGGACCAGCTGGCCGGATGCCACGCGTTCCTCCCGAACGCCGACGAGGCCATGGCCTACACCCGCACCGAGACCGCCCACGATGCGCTCTACGTCCTCGCCGACCTCGTGCCGCTCGCCGTGGTGACCAACGGCACCGAGGGAGCCCTGGCCATCGACGGGACGACGGGGGAGGAGGCGCACGTGCCAGCCCTGCGCGTCCCCGCCCTGGACCCGACCGGCGCCGGCGACGTCTTCGGTGCCGGTCTGGTCCTCGGCACCCTCGCGGGTTGGAGCCTCACCGACCGGCTCTCCTTCGCGACCCTGTGCGCCGCGCTCGCCGTCCAGCAGTTCGGCGGCTCCCTGGCCGCACCTGGCTGGGGCGACATCGCCGACTGGTGGCACGGCACCCGCGACGCGGAGGACCCCTCGTCCTACCACTCGTCCGTCGTGCGGCGTTACGGCTTCCTCGAGGAGATCGTCCCGCACGTCCCCGGGGGAGCCGTCCGTCGCGCCGCCGCGACGATCGCCCGGCATGCCGATCTCCAGAAGGGCTGAGGTCTGACTGAGCCGCCGTCCGGCGGGGGACGACGGCGTGTGGCGTGTATCAGCCGGCCCCCGGCGATCTCCTCCTGGTGCCCCCGCTGCGTGCGGACGCGGAAGGAGTGCCATGACCACCTTCGACGCCATCCCGATGCTCAAGGCCCCCGTTGCCTGGCCGACCTGGGTCGTCGGTGCCGTCGGTGCCGTCATCGTGCTCGCCGCCCTCGACCTCGTCGGCGCGATGGCCGCCAAGGAGTGGGCGACCCGGGCGACCCTCACGCCGCTGATCGTCGGGGTGACCGCGTTCCTGACGCTCTTCTGGGTCTATGCGTCGGCGCTGCAGTACGCGGACCTGGCGCTGGTGACCCTGGGCTGGATCGTTGTGCTCCAGGTGGGGCTGCTGCTGCTCGACCGGTTCCGTTACGGCGTCGAGATGCCCACCGGCAAATGGGTGGCCGTGGCGATCATCCTCGCGGCACAGGCCTACCTGCTGATGGCGCCGAGCTCGCCGAGTGCCACCGGATGAGGCTCACCGCGGCTCAAGGACGAGCAGCGGGATCTGGCGCTGGGTCCTGACCTGGTAGTCGGCATACTCCGGGTAGGCCTCGACCGCGCGCACCCACCACTCGTAGCGTTCCTGGCCCTCGAGCTCACGCGCCCGGACCGGCGTGGTCGTCGTGCCGTCGTGGATCTCGATGTCGGGGTCGGCCACCAGGTTCGCGTACCACTTCGGGTTGTCCGGGGCGCCGCCCTGGCTCGCCACCGCGAGGTAGTCACCGTGGTGCTCCACGCGCATCAACGGCACCTTGCGGACCTGGCCGGACTTTGCCCCACGCATCGTCAGCAGGACGATCGGCAGGCCCTTGAGGTCGGTGGATCGGGTGTCGCCGGTCCGCTCGATCATCTCGACCTGATCCCGGACCCAGTCGCGCGGGCTCGGCGCGTAGTCACCGTCTGTCGTCATGGCCTCATCCAACCATCACCGTCTGTCAGACGCGCGAACTGCCCTGTGGACAACCGCGACGGTATGCCGTGGGCGCGGCAAGCTTCTCGCCATGACCTTCGAGGACCTGCCCCCGGACTGGCCGTCCCGGCCGGTGACCGACCCCGACATCACCGCCGACCTGCTCGACCTCGTCGTGCGCGACGCCGACCGCGTCGAGGGTGCCCTGTGCATCCTGCTCTGCGGGGAGCAGGGCCAGCTGCTGCAGCCGATGGTCTTCCCCAGGCCGCCGAACCGGATGTCCCGCGACGGCCGGGCGCGGCTCTTCGAGGTGTTGGAGCACCATCGCAACGGGAGCGGGTTCTGCAGTGGGGTGCTCATCGCCCTCGCCCGCGAGAAGGGCTCGTTCATCACCGACGGGGACCGGGCCTGGCACGAGGCGGCGGTCACCGCCTGCCGCAGGGCGGGGCTCAACCTGCTCGGCGTCTGGGTGGTCACCCGGCACGTCATCCGGCAGGTGCCCGACCTCGCGGACCTGGCCGGTCTGGGCCTCGAGACGGCGTGAAGTCCGTCGAGACGGCGTGAGGTCAGTCAAGCAGGGCGAGCAACGGCTCCCGCTCGGCCTTGCCGAGATAGCCGGAGTAGTAGGTGTAGAGGCTGCGTGTCGACGTGCTCGCCGCCCGGTCACCGTCGCCCGCACGGATCGCGTCGAGCACCTCCGCGTGGTGACGCAGCGACTCGTGCATCAGGGCGCGGGCGTTGCGGGAGCGCGAGATCTTCGTCGAGATGAGCCCGAGCACGACGTCGCGCACGACGGCGTTGCAGACCTGAATCATCGCGTTGCGCGAGGCCCGCGCCACCGCCTCGTGGAAGGCGACGTCTGCCTCGGAGAACGCCTCGTAGCCGACGTCGATGGCGTCCCTCATGGCCCGGTGGGCCGTGTCCATATCCTCCAGCTCGGCCGGGGAGCGCAGCCGGGCGGCCAACCGGTTGGCCGCGGCATCGAGGATCATCCGTGATCCGATCAGCTCAGAGAGGGATAGCTCGGATGCCCGGGCCAGCCGGGTCAACTGCTTCTCCAGCCCACCGGAGGACCAGGGGAGGATCTCGGGCCCGTGGGGATCACCCGGCCGGGAGCGGACCACGCCGTTCGACTCCAGGACGCGCAGCGCCTCGCGCACCGTCGAGCGACTGGCCCCGAACTGCACGACCAGCTCACGCTCGCTCGGGAGCCGGTCCCCGGGCTGAAGCCCGCCCGAGGCCAGCATGGCCTCGATCTGCTCGACGATGCGCTCGTAGAGCCGCACCGGGCGCACCGGTTGGAAAGTCGGGACCTCAACCACGGGCGGTGGCTCCGTCGGTGGTCGGTCGGTCGGTGGTCGTGCCGCCCGTGATCGGCCAGTCGGGGACGGCACTCGCGGGACGGGCGCCCTCGTACCACCGCACCGCCCGAAGCACGCCGACGTCGTCGAACCGCCGACCGGCCACCTGGACACCGATGGGCTTGCCCTCGACGGTGAAGCCACAGTTGGTGGTGGCGGCGGGTTGGCCCGACATGTTGTAGGCGGCCGTGAACCCGATGTGGGCCATGCCGCGGTCCTCGTTGCCGAACGGCATCGGCCACTCGGCGTCGAACGCGACCCCTGGCGCGACGGGGGAGAGGACCACATCGAACGCCTGGGTGGCGGCTACCGTGGCCTGCTGGAGGTTCATGGTCTGTTGGTAGCACTCAAGGATCCGTGAGCCGGACACCTCCGACCCGCCTTGCACCCACCGCCTGATGTACGGCAGGATCTGCTCCCGGCCCTCCGGCGGCAATGCGGAGTAGTCGTTCCAGGACCGGACCCGCCAGAAGAGGTCGAGGTCGGCGAGCATCCCAGGCGTCACGAAGGGGGCGACCTCCTCGACCACGGCCCCGGCGCCGGCGAACGCCAGGGCCACGGCAGCCACCGCCTCGGCGACCTCGGGCGCCACGGGCATCCCGCAGCCGGCGTCGAGATGCAGCCCGACCCGCAAGCCCGTCACGTCGAGGCCGAGGTCACGCAGGGGCAGCTCCTCCGGCGGCAGCGACGTCCAGTCCCGGACGTCGGGGCGGGCCAGCACGGACAGCAGCAGCGCCGCATCCTCCGCCGACCGGGTCATGGGTCCGGCGGCGCGTCCGAGGTAGGGGACGTCGAGCGGGACCCGGCCGGAGCTGGGCTTGAGCGTCGTCAGGCCGAGCCACGTGCCCGGCAGACGCACGGACCCACCGATGTCGGTGCCGACGTTGAGGGGGGCGTAACCAGCTGCGCAGGCCGCCCCCGCGCCGGAGGAGGAACCACCGGTGGTCCAGGACGGGTCCCACGGGCTGCGGGTGATGCCGTGACGGCTCGAGACGCCCGAGGACAACATGCCCCAGTCGGGCATGACCGTCGACCCGACGACGACCCCGCCGGACTCAGCAACGCGATCAGCAATCGGCGAGTTGTGTTCCGGCACGGTTGGCTCGGCCCCGGCATGACCGGACGACTGAGGCACTCCGGCACGGGCAATGTTCTCCTTGAGGGTCACGGGGACACCGTCGATCGGGCCGAGCGGTTCACCCCGCGCCCAGCGCTGCTCACTCGCCCGGGCCTCCTGGAGAGCCGAGTCCCCGGACCTGACCCAGAAGGCGTTGAGCACCGGCTCGCGCTCGTCGATCACGGCACTGACGGCCTGGAGCACCTCGACGGGGGAGAGGCTTGTATCGGCGTAGTGCACCAGGAGATCCGTCGCGGTCATCCGCGCGATCGCGGTCTGTGACTCCACCTACGACACCTCTCCCACACCTCGGATGACCCTTGACAACGTCTCGGTGAGTCGCCAGATTAGCGGTCTGGGCTGAAAAGTCCACTGGTCTGACCAGTGTGCCGAGACCCGGAGCGACCGCCAGCGCGCGGCAGGCACCGGCACCCGCCTCGTCGCTGACGGACCAGACGACACCTGACCGGACGGAGACCCCCGTGAAGACCACCCGCATCGTGACGGCGCTCGGCGCCTCGCTCGCCCTTCTGCTCGCCTCCTGCTCCGCGGGCTCCAGCACCTCCGGCGGGTCAGGCGCCACCGGCGGGTCAGGCGCCACCGGCGGGTCAGGCGGGTCCTCGTCGGCCCTCACCGTCGGGCTCGTCGCCGAGCCTGCCAGCCTCGACTTCACGACGACGGACGGGGCGGCGATCCCGCAGGTCCTGCTGACCAACGTCTACGAGACCCTCGTGAAGCAGGACCAGGCCGGCAAGGTCGTCCCCAGCCTGGCCAAGGCGTGGACGGTCTCCGACGACCGCAAGACCTACACGTTCGACCTCGTCGACACCGCGACCTTCAGCAACGGCGAGAAGTTCACGGCGGCGGACGCGGTCTTCTCGATCGAGAACGTCAAGTCGAGGTGGACGGTCTCACTCAAGAAGGCGATGGACGTCGTCGCCGAGGCCAAGGCCGTCAGCCCGACCAAGCTGCAGGTCACCCTGACCAAGCCGAGCAACGACTGGCTCTTCCGGATGACGACCCGGATCGGCGCGATGACGAGCCAAAAGGGGGTCGACGCGCTGGCGACGAAACCCATTGGTACCGGACCGTTCCGGTTCGACGCCTGGAACCGCGGGGACTCGATCGTCCTCAAGGCCAACCCGAGCTACTGGGGCACGAAGCCGAGATTCTCCACCGTGACGTTGAAGTACTTCAAGGACCCGACCGCCCTGAACAACGCCCTGCTCACCGGCACGATCAACGTCGTGAGCACGGTGCAGGCCCCGGAGTCGCTCGCGCAGTTCGTAGGCAACGGCAAGTACCAGATCATCGAGGGCACGACGAACGGTGAGGTGGTCCTGTCCTTCAACAACTCCAAGGCGCCGCTGAAGGATCCCAAGGTTCGTCAGGCGGTCCGGTCCGCCATCGACCACAAGGCGCTCGTGGACACGTGCTGGGCCGGCAAGGGCGCCCTCATCGGCAGCATGGTGCCACCGACGGACTCCTGGTACGAGGACCGCACCGGTGACTTCCCCTACGACCAGGCCAAAGCCAAGTCGCTCCTCGCCCAGTCCGGCAACGCCACGCCCACCTTGAGGCTGCGCATCCCCAACCTGCCGTATGCCGTGGCGTGCGGCCAGGTGGTCAAGTCCCAGCTCGAGCAGGTCGGCATCACCGTCACCCTCGACCAGCTCGAGTTCCCCGCAGCGTGGCTTCAGACCGTGTTCAAGGATGCGGACTACGACATGTCGATCGTCGCGCACGTCGAACCGCGTGACCTCGCAGCGGTGTTCGGCAACCCTAAGTACTACACCCGCTACGACAACACCCGGCTCCAGGCCGATCTCGCGGCGGCCGACTCGGGCACTGAGGCCGACCAGGTCACGATGATGAAGAAAGTCGGCCAGGAGCTGTCCCAGGACGCGGCCGCCGACTTCCTCTTTCTCCTGCCCAACCTCATGGTTGCCGACAAGGGCATCAACGGCCTGCCGAAGAATCTCATCACGGAGTCCTTCGACCTCACCGAGCTGTCGAGGTCGTGATCCTCCGGGTCATCCAGCGGGTCGCCATCCTCGTGGCCAGCCTGTTCGCGAGCTCCGTGCTGGTCTTCGGGTTCATGACGGTCCTGCCGGGCGACCCCGCGCGGGTCGCCCTGGGGGTCAGCGCCTCGGACGAGGCCGTGGCCCAGCTGCGCACCCAGTTCGGGCTCGACCAGTCTCTGGTGACGCAGTACCTGGACTGGGTCGGTGGCCTCCTGTCCACCAACCTGGGCCAGTCCTACGTCTCCCGGGCCGACATCGGTCCGCAGGTGAGTGACCGGCTCCAGGTGAGCCTGTGGCTCGTCGTCACGTCGATGCTCATCGCCGCCGTGATCGCCATCCCGCTCGGTGCGCTCAGCGCCCTGCGGCACCGCCGGCCCTCTGGTCTCGTGCTCTCCGCACTGTCCCAGATCGGGGTGGCGGTGCCGGCCTTCCTCGCCGGGATCCTGCTCATCACCCTCTTCGCCGTCCAGCTCGGGTGGCTGCCGGCCAACGGCTGGACCCCCCCGGCGACGGACCCGGCCATGTTTCTCAAGCAGCTCGTCCTTCCGGCTCTCTCGCTCGGACTGGTGCAGGGCGCGGTGCTCACCCGATATGTGCGCAGCGCCGTCCTCGACGTCCAGCGGGAGGACTACGTCCGCACCGCCCGTGCCAAGGGCCTCTCGCCGGCGGCGGCACTACGCCGGCATGGGCTGCGTAACGCCGCCGTCCCCGTCGTCACCGTTCTCGGGCTGCAGCTGGCGACCCTGCTCATAGGGGCTGTCGTCGTCGAGCGGGTCTTCGTCATTCCCGGGATGGGGAGTCTGCTGCTCGACGCCGTCGCCCAACGTGATCTCAAGATCGTCCAGGATGTCGTCATGGTGCTCGTCGTGGCCGTGCTCGTCGTCAACCTCGTCGTCGACCTGCTCTACGTCGCCATTGACCCGAGGCTGCGGGTGAGGGCGTGATGCCTGACTCGACGCCCGTGGTGACGACTCGCCGGCGGCTCGGCGCGGCCGTGGTCATCGGCGCCGTCATCGTCGGCGTCGTCGTCCTCATGGCCCTGGTGTCCTTCGTCTGGACCCCGTACGACCCGACCTTCGTCAACGCCACGGACCGGCTGCAGGGTCTCAGCGCCCGACACCTGCTGGGCACGGACAAGTTCGGGCGGGACGTCCTGTCGCAGATCCTCATGGGCTCGCGCACGACGCTCTTCGTCGGGATCGTCGCCGTTGGGGTGGCCGCCGTCGTCGGCGTGCCGCTCGGCATCATCGCCGCCATGGCACCGCGCTGGTCCGGGGAGCTCATCATGCGAGCCAACGACCTGCTGCTGGCCTTTCCCGCGCTGCTGCTCGCGATCATGTTCAGCGCGGTCTACGGCGGCTCGACCCTCGTCGCGATGATCGCCATCGGCATCGCCACGGTGCCCAGCTTCGCCCGGCTCATCCGCGGCGGTGCGCTGCAGGTCATGAGGTCGGAGTATGTCCTCGCCGCCCGTGCCGCCGGGCGCCGACCGGCCGCAATCGGGCTCTGGCACGTCCTGCCCAACGTCAGCAGCCTCGTCATCGTGCAGGCATCGGTGTCGTTCGCCATCGCCGTCCTTGCCGAGGCTGCGCTGTCGTTCCTCGGTCTCGGCACTCCGCCACCGACGCCGTCCTGGGGCCGGATGCTCCAGGAGGGCCAGGAGCTGCTCTTCAGCGCGCCCCGTCTCGCAGTCGTACCCGGCATCGCCATCGCCGTCGTCGTCCTCGGCTTCAACCTGCTCGGCGACGGCCTGCGCGACGCCTTCGACCCCCGGCTGCAGGACCGCCGGTGAGTGCCGTGACCTCGCCGTCCCAGCGGCAGGTGGATGCCCCGCCCGGGCCGGTCCTCGACGTCCGGTCGCTCGGAGTCGGCGTGCACGGGATCAGCCTCGTCGAGGACGTCAGCTTCAGCATCGGCAGGGGCGAGCGGGTCGGCCTCATCGGTGAGTCCGGCTCCGGCAAGTCCTTGACCGGGCTCTCCCTCCTCGGGCTGCTGCCCGAGGACCTCGAGCCCACGGGTTCGGTCCGCCTCGCAGGGGTCGCTCACGATGTCGTGGGCGCGTCCGAACGGCAGCTGGCCAGGGTGCGCGGCAGGGACATCGCCATGGTGTTCCAGGAGCCGATGACGGCGCTCAACCCGACGATGCGCATCGGCGACCAGGTCGCCGAGTCGATGCTCATCCACGGCACCCAGCCTGATCGCGCGGCCGCCCGGGCGAAGGCAGTCGAGCTCCTCGACCAGGTGCGCCTCCCGGATCCTGCTGCCGCCGCACGCGCCTACCCGCACCAGCTGTCCGGTGGCCAGTGTCAACGCGTCGTCGTCGCCCTCGCTCTTGCCAACGACCCGGAGCTGCTGATCTGCGACGAGCCGACGACCGCTCTCGACGTCACGGTGCAGGCGCTCGTCCTCGACCTCATCGTCCGCGGGGTCCGGGCCCGCGAGTCGGCGATGCTCCTGATCACCCACGACCTGTCCGTCGTGGCCACGGCCTGTGAGCGGGTGCTCGTGATGTATGGCGGCCGGATCGTCGAGGCCGGCCCCGTCGACGAGGTCTTCACGACGCCGCGCCACCGCTACACTGAGGGGCTGCTCGCCGCCTCCGACCTGGCCGTCGTCGACAACCGGGGACGGCTTGCGACGATCGCCGGTTCCGTCCCCTCGGCCGGGCAGTTTCCCGCCGGGTGCGTCTTTCGCAACCGTTGCCCTCGCGCGAGCAGTGCGTGCGAGGTGACGCCGACGTGGACGGGCACCGGTCCGGCACACGGCTTCGCCTGTCAGCACCCCGCTGACCGCCGTCCCACGAATGCCCCCCTTTCCTCGATTCGTCTGCGGTCCGACGCGGACCCACCGCCAGACGACCGCAGACGCCTCGAGAAGGCGGCCCTCTCGGTGCGCGACGTGACGCGTGACTATCGGCGACCCCGCACGTCGCTCATCGGCGCGGGCAGCGTTGTCCCCGCGCTGCGTGGGGTGAGCTTTGACGTGATGTCCGGGGAGCGGTTCGGCATCGTCGGCGAGTCCGGCTGCGGCAAGTCCACCCTGCTGCGCATCCTCGCCGGCCTCGACCAGCCCACCACGGGCGAGGTCCACGTGGAGGGCACCAACATCGCCCGGCTGCCCGAGCGCCGGCTGGGCTTCCTGCGTGACCGGCTCCAGATGGTCTTCCAGGACCCGATGGGATCGCTCGACCCGCGGATGCGCGTGCGCGACATCGTCGCCGAACCACTCGTGGCCCGGGGACACCCGGCCCGTCGGGAGCGCGTCGACGAACTGTTGGCCGCCGTCGGCCTGCCCGAGACGGCGGCCCGGCGATATCCCCACCAGTTCTCCGGCGGGCAGCGTCAACGGATCTCGATCGCGCGTTCCCTCGCGCCGCGGCCGGGCATCCTGCTGGCCGACGAGCCGGTCAGCGCCCTCGACGTGTCGGTGCGCGCGCAGGTGCTCAATCTCATCTCCGACCTTGTCGACGAGCTCGACCTCACGCTCGTCTTCGTCTCCCACGACCTGTCTGTCGTCCGTCACCTCTGCCAGCGCGTAGCCGTGATGAACGCGGGCGAGGTCGTCGAGATCGGCCCGGTCGAGCAGATCTGGAACGACCCCCAGCACCCCTACACCCAACGCCTGCTCACGGCGGTCCCGACCATGGACAAGGCCCTCGGTGGGGCGAGCACGGCGGACCTCGCGGCGGCGGAGGTCGCCCGCATCGCCGCGGAGCGCGACAAGGAGACCCCGTGACCGACCCCCTCTTCTCGCCGTCCTGGCCGGACGGCCTGCCCGTCGGCGAAGGGTGGGTCACCGGGCTGCCCACGGCCGAGATCCGTTTCCCGTATGCCGGGTCGCTCGTCGCCCGCGCGCCCGTCGGCGACGAGCTGCTCGCCGCCAGGGCCCTCGACGAGGCGCTCGACGTCCGCGACGAGGTGGGGCGACTTCCGTCCCATGTCCGTCGGGCCGCGCTGTTCGGCGCGCACGCCGTGCTCAGGGAGCACCGCGAGGAGTTCGAGCGGCTGCTCGTGCTCGAGACCGGCAAGCCCCTCGTCGACTGCCGGGTCGAGGTCGACCGGACCCTGCTCACCCTCCAGACCGCCGCGGAGGAGGTGGCCCGTTTGCACGGCGAGACCGTGCCGCTGGACCTCCTGCCCAGCGGCGAGGGGCTGCTCGGCTTCTGGGTCCGCAAGCCGATCGGCGTCGTCGTCGGGATCACGGGCTTCAACTACCCGATGCTCCTGGCGGCACACAAGATCGCGCCAGCGCTGGCCGCCGGCTGCCCGACCATCGTCAAGCCGGCGCCGCAGACTCCACTGGCGACGCTGTGGCTGGTCCACGCCGTACGCGAGGCCCTGATGGTGTCGGGCGGACCGGCTGCTGCCGTGCAGCTCGTCACTGGCGGCCCCGAGGTCGGAGTCGCGTTGACAACCGACCGCCGGATCGGCGCTGTCTCATTCACCGGCTCCGCCGTCGTCGGCCACCGGATCGCCCGCGACGCGGCGCCGACCAAGGTCCTGCTCGAGCTCGGCTCCAACGCCGCCCTGGTCGTCGCCGAGGACGCTGACCTCGATGCTGCCGTGGGCGCGGTCATCCGGGGCGGCTACTACGCCTCCGGCCAAGCGTGCATCAGCGTGCAACGAGTCCTCGTCGTCGAGGCGGTCCGCGCGGATTTTCTCGCCCGTCTCGCCGACCGCATCGGCGAGGTCGTCACGGGGGACCCGCGGGAGGAGGCGACGCGGGTCTCGGCGCTCATCGACGAGCGGTCCTCGGCGCGGGTCCGGGACTGGCTCGACCAGGCCGTGATGGCCGGCGCGACCCTGGTCCACGGCGGGTCGTTCGATGCCGGGGTGATCAGCCCGGCCGTGCTGCTCGACGTGCCCGACGGCCAGCCGGCCTGGGACGAGGAGATCTTCGGGCCCGTCGTCACCGTGCGCTCCGTCGCGAGCGTCGACGAGGCGTTCGACGTCGTCAACGCGTCCCGCTACGGGCTGCACGCCAGCGTCTACACCGCCTCGTTGGCCACCGCGTTCGCGGCCATCGACCGGATCGAGACCGGGGGCGTCGTCGTCAACGAGGTCCCCGGCTTCCGGTCAGACGTCATGCCCTACGGGGGCGTCAAGGACTCCGGCGCCGGACGCGAGGGTCCCCGCTTCGCCATCGACGAGCTCACCGTGACCCGGATGGCCGTCATCCGCCCCGCCACCCACTGACCTGTACCGACCCACGAGAGGATGGCGATGTCCGACCACGTACCCGAGCCCCGCACCGAAGGGCCGACGTTCAGCCGTGACTACAGCAGGCTCTTCCGGCTCGACGCGCGGACCGCCGTCGTCGTCGGCGGCGGGAGCGGTATCGGTCGCGAGGGAGCCCTGGCCCTCGCCGCTCAGGGAGCCACCGTCGTCTGTGCCGACCGAGACCTCGCCGCGGCCGAGGAGACCGCCGCGCTGGGGACGGGCGGCGAGGGGGAGGGGCGGCTCACGGCATACGAGCTCGACGTCCTCGACGAGGCCGCGCTGACCCGCGCGGCGTCGGAGCTCGAGGTGGTGGACATCCTCGTCTTCACCGCGGGCACCAACGTCCGCAAGCGGATCCTCGACTACACGGGGGAGGAGTTCGACCGCGTCGTCGGCCTCAATCTGCGTGCCGCCTTCGACCTCGTGCGCGCGTTCGGGCCTGGGATGGCCGAGCGCGGTCGGGGCAGCATCATCGGCCTGAGCTCGATGCGCTCGATCTCCGTGGAACCCGGACAGGGTGTCTATGCCGCGACCAAGGCCGGCCTGCTCCAGCTGCTGCGGACGGTGGCCGCAGAGCTCGGGCCACAGGGTGTGCGGGCCAACACGATCGCACCGGGGGTGGTGTCGACGCCGTTGACCGACCAGATCCGCGCCGTGCCCGAGTGGGCTGAGGCGTACGCCCAGAAGAATGCCCTCGGTCGCTGGGCGACGCCCGACGAGATGGCCGGCGCGATCGTCTACCTTGCCTCGGACGCGGCGTCCTACGTCACCGGCTCGCAACTCGTCGTCGACGCCGGCTGGACCGCGATCGACGGCCGCTTCACCCCGCCGGCCTGACCTGTTCTGTGCTGTCCCGGAACGCACTTCGGGTTGGTGAGAGACACTGTCTCGACAACCGCACGATCTGCGTCGACGGCGAACGGCGATCCTGAGCGTTCAGTGCGACGCGGTGTCGCACCAACGCGTGGCGTCTCGCAGCCGGTGGTCGAGGACGCCGCTCGAGATACGGTGTGGACTGTGGCTGACGACGCGACGCACCCGGCGTTCGTGCTCCACGACCACCGCAAGCCCCAGCCGCACCTCGACCTGCGGCTGGAGGAGGACGGCGTCCTGCGCTCCTGGGCCGTCCCCAAGGGCCTGCCCACGTCCACCCGTCAGGACCGGCTCGCGATCGCCGTGCCCGACCACGATCTGGACCATCTCGGCTACACCGATGCGGACAAGTCCATCGCCGACACCGGGTGGTGGGAGGAGCACGACCGGGACGAGCGCCGGATCGTCTTCACGCTCCACGGCAGGGACGGCGCCCACCGCTACGCCCTGATCGACACCGGCACCGCGTGGCTCCTGCACCTGACCAGGGACCAGGGCTGACCGCTCGCTACGGTAGGCACCATGGAGGCTCTCAACGTGCTGGGCGGTCCGCTCGAGTCGTGCAGCACCGACCCGATGACCGGGTTCTTCCGGGACGGCTCCTGCACGACCGCTCCCGAGGACATCGGCAGCCACACCATCTGCGTGGTGGTGACCGAGTCCTTCCTCCTGCACCAGCGCGGGGTGGGCAACGACCTGTCGACGCCCATGCCGCTCTACGGGTTCCCGGGACTCAAGCCGGGCGACCGCTGGTGCGTCGTCGCCGCGCGGTGGCTCCAGGCCCATCGCGACGGGGTGGCGGCTCCGGTGGTGCTAGCGAGCACCCACTCGAGTGCGCTCGCGGTGGTCCCCCTCGAGACGCTGCAGCGGCACGCGGTCGACGTCCCCGACGACCCGGGCTCGCTGCTCTGAGCGGTATGCCGTGCGGCCGGCAACCCGGGCTGGGTTGGCGGACGCACGGCATACGCGGTGCGGTCAGTGGCTGGAGGAGGTGCTCCAGAGGTTGATGCCGGCGTCGACGGCGTACTTGTCGATCTTGCTCAGCTCGGCCTCGGTGAACTCGAGGTTGTCGGTGGCTGCGAGGTTGGCCTCGAGCTGGGCCACGCTGGACGCGCCGACGAGGACCGACGTGACCCGGGGGTCGCGCAGCGCCCACGCGAGAGCCATCTGGGCGAGGGACTGACCACGCGTCCCGGCAAGCCGGTTGAGGGACTTGACGTGCTTGAGCGCCTCCTCGGAGAGGAGCTTGGGGTCAAGTGACTTCCCTTGTGCCGCGCGGGAGTTGGCCGGAACCCCCTTGAGGTACTTGTCCGTCAGCATGCCCTGCGCCAGCGGAGAGAAGGCGATGCACCCGACGCCGTTGACCCCGAGGACGTCGAGGAGGTCCTCCTCGACCCAGCGGTTGAGCATCGAGTAGGAGGGCTGGTGGATGAGCAGCGGTGTGCCCATCTGGCGGAGGATCTCGACGGCCTCCTGGGTGCGTGGACCCGAGTAGGACGAGATGCCGACGTAGAGCGCCTTGCCCTGGCGCACCGCGGTGTCGAGCGCGCCCATCGTCTCCTCGAGGGGCGTCGTCTCGTCGAACCGGTGGCTGTAGAAGATGTCGACGTAGTCGAGGCCCATCCTGCTCAGCGACTGGTCGAGTGAGGACAGGAGGTACTTGCGAGAGCCGCCGCCCTGACCGTAGGGGCCGGGCCACATGTCGTAGCCGGCCTTGCTGCTGATGATCAGCTCGTCACGGTATCGGCGGAAGTCCTCGGCGAAGATCGTGCCGAAGTTGCGCTCGGCCGAGCCGTAGGGCGGTCCATAGTTGTTGGCGAGGTCGAAGTGGGTGACCCCGAGGTCGAAGGCCCGCCGCAGGATGGCGCGCTGGTTCTCGAGCACGGCGTCGTCCCCGAAGTTGTGCCAGAGCCCGAGGGAGACGGCGGGCAGGTCGAGGCCGCTGGCCCCGGTCCGTCGGTAGGGCAGCTGCGTGTAGCGGTTGCGGGCGGCCTGGTAGTCATCGGCGTGGAGGGTCATGCCCCCATCCTGACGTGTTTTCTCAGGAGGGGGAGAACGGTGCCGATGTCGTCCGCGTGATGGTGGGAGTCGGGGCGGCCCTCGGCGCGAGCACCCTGGCACCGAGGAACGCGACGACGGCCACGACGAGGACCACCAGCACCACCGCCCACCACCACCGGAAGCTGCCACTGCCGGGACCCACCGGACCTGCGGGAGTCGACGCTGCCTGACCGGCCCGGCCAGGACCGGACTGTCCCTGCCAGGGCTGCTCGCCGGCGCCGAAGCCCTGCTGACCGAACTGCCCGGGCTGGCCCTGCTGACCGAAGTGCCTGGGCTGGTCCTGCTGACCGAACGGCCCGGGGAGGCCGTCGGGGTTGGGCTGGCCCGGTGGACCGGCAGGCGGGCCGTACTGACCTGACTGGCCCTGCTGGCCTGACTGGCCCTGCTGGCCGAACTGTCCCTGCTGTCCGGACTGGCCCTGCCAGGCGCTCGGCGGACCGCTCGGCAGGCCGGTAGGCGGGCGGGTCGGGGGCCGGACGGTGACGCCGGGCCGGGCCACCCGGGGTGCAGGCGCGGCGGACGGCGACCCCGAAGCCTGGTGCCCGCCGTCGTTGGCCGTGGGATCAGACCCGAGCACGTCGTTGTTCGCTGTCGGGTCCGATTGGAGCACGTCGTCGTGGGTCTGACGCTCGGACACCGTCTCGGACCACTGCGGCTGGTCCGGGGGAGCGGTCGGGTCGTTGGGAAGATCGGTCACGGTACGTCCCCTTGTCTGCACAGCGCGGTGACCTGAGTGTCCCACGTCGTCCGGCGGGCGCTGGGGCGCACCAGCGCCACGGTGTCCGCATCCAGAGACACGCGTTCCGCGATCCGGTCGGTGGTCGCTAATCTCGTCCCAGGTCATGAGTGTCAGCGCACAGCCCCGGCTTGCTGACCGGCAACCCTCCAACCGCGGTGGGGTGCCCCGGGTGAGGACCTGGCCCCGAGCCACCCGGCTCGCGGCAAGTGCGAGCGAGGAAGCCCACCATGAGCGACACCCCCAGCTGGTCCTTCGAAACGCGCCAGATCCACGTCGGACAGGAGCCCGACCCGACGACCGGGGCGCGCGCGCTGCCGATCTACCAGACGACGTCCTACGTCTTCAAGAGCACCGAGCACGCGGCGAACCTGTTTGCCCTCAGGGAGTTCGGCAACATCTACACCCGCATCATGAACCCGACGCAGGACGCGGTCGAGCAGCGGGTCGCGTCCCTCGAGGGCGGCGTCGGCGCGCTCCTGGTCGCGTCCGGACAGGCCGCGGAGACGATCGCGATCCTCAACATCGCCGAGGCCGGGGACCACGTCGTCGCCAGCCCCGCGCTCTACGGCGGGACCTTCAACCTGCTCAAGCACACGCTGCCTAAGTTCGGCATCGAGGTGACCTTCGTCGAGGACGCGGCCGACATCGCGTCGTGGAAGGCTGCGGTCCGCCCCAACACCAAGCTCTTCTACGGCGAGACCATCGCCAACCCCAAGTCCGAGATCCTCGACATCGAGGCCGTTGCCGCCGCGGCCCACGAGGTCGGGGTGCCACTCGTCGTCGACAACACCATCGCGACGCCCTATCTCCTGCGCCCTCTCGAGTGGGGCGCCGACGTCGTCCTCCACTCGGCGACGAAGTACCTCGGCGGCCACGGCACGTCGATCGCCGGAGTCATCGTCGACGGCGGCACCTTCGACTTCGCCAAGGACCCGGAGAAGTTCCCCAACTACAACACCCCGGACGAGAGCTACCACGGGCTCGTCTTCGGCCGGGACCTCGGCGTCGGCAGTGCGCTCGGTGCGAACCTCGCCTTCATCCTCAAGGCCCGCGTCCAGCTCCTGCGCGACCTCGGCTCGGCGGTCTCGCCGTTCAACGCCTTCCTCATCGCCCAGGGCATCGAGACGCTGAGCCTGCGGATGGACCGCCACCTCGAGAACACTCACAAGGTCGCTGCCCACCTCCAGGGCCACGCCCAGGTCGAGAAGGTCGTCTGGGCCTCCCTCGAGGGCGACCCGAACCACGCACTGGCGCAGAAGTACGTCCCCCGGGGCGCCGGCGCCGTCCTCGCCTTCGAGATCGTCGGAGGCATCGAGGCGGGCCAGCGGTTCGTCGAGGGACTCACCCTGCACAGCCACGTCGCCAACATCGGTGACGTGCGCTCGCTGGCGATCCACCCTGCGTCGACGACGCACTCCCAGGGCAGCGACGCGGACCGGCTCTCGGCCGGGGTCACGCCGGGCCTCGTGCGCCTCGCCGTCGGGATCGAGCACATCGACGACATCCTCGCCGACCTCGAGCAGGGCTTCACCGCCGCCAAGGTGGACTGACCAGCCGCGGTGGGCACCCGGCATACCTCCTCCTCGGTATGCCGGGCGACCACCGCTGCGGGCCGGGAACACCGCAGCGGGGCGGGAACACCGCGGCGGTCGGTGAGGTTGGACCCCTCGTCCATCCGAGTGCGAGGAGAACCATCCATGTCGAAGCTGTTCGAGCCCCTGACCCTGCGGTCCCTGACGGTGCGGAACCGGGTCTGGCTCGCGCCGATGTGCCAGTACTCCGCGACGGACGGCGTCCCCGACACCTGGCACCTCGTGCACCTCGGCGCCCGGGCGACCGGCGGCTTCGGCCTGATCCTCACCGAGGCGTCCGCGGTCACGGCCGACGGACGGATCTCGCCGCAGGACGCCGGCCTCTGGAACGACACACAGGCGCAGGCGTGGGGACGGATCGTGGACTTCGTGCACGCGCAGGGCGCCCCGATCGGCGTCCAGCTCGCGCACGCCGGCCGCAAGGGCTCGACCTACCGGCCCTGGGCCGACGCCGCCGGCACCGTCCCGGCGGCCGACGGCGGCTGGCCCACGCTCGGCCCGTCCGACGTCGCGTTCGACGGATACGTGGCGCCGCAGGCGATGACCACCGGGGAGATCCACGACGTCGTGCAGGCCTTCGCCGCTGCGGCCGGCCGCGCCGTCGAGGCGGGCTTCGACACCGTCGAGCTGCACGCGGCCCACGGATACCTGTTGCACCAGTTCCTCTCGCCACTGTCCAACCGGCGCGAGGACGACTACGGCGGCTCGTTCGAGGGCCGCATCCGGATGCTGCTCGAGACCGTCGACGCCGTCCGGGCCACGGTGCCCGACTCGATGCCGGTGCTGGTGCGCATCTCGGGCACGGACTGGGTCGACGGCGGCTGGGACCTCGAGCAGAGCACCCGGCTCTCGGGGCTGCTGCGCGAGCACGGCGTCGACCTCGTCGACGTCTCCTCCGGGGGGAACGCGCCCGCGTCGATCCCGGTCGGTCCCGGCTATCAGGTGCACCTCGCCGCCGGGGTGCGTGACGGTGCGGGCGTGCCCACCGGGGCGGTCGGCCTCATCACCGAGCCGGAGCAGGCCGAGAAGGTCGTCGCCAACGGTGAGGCCGACGTCGTCCTCCTCGCCCGGGCGGCCCTGCGGGAGCCGTCGTGGCCCCTGCGCGCGGCCCACGAGCTCGGTGTGGCGCCGGACGAGGCAGGCTGGCCGGCGCAGTACACGCGCGGGGCGTGGCGCGACTGAGCCACCCAGGGGGACGAACGACGGGAACGAACGACGGGAGCCACCGCCCAAATGGGACCTTCCGCCGGATCCCGGGCGGTCGGTCCCGTCCGTCGGCCCGGCCGCGGCCACCTATCCTGAGACCCATGTCCCCGGAGCACGTCGAACGCCCCGAGCGTGCCCGGAACCCGCGTCGGCGCTCCCCGCGCCGTCCACAGCCGGGCCGGCCCAGGGCGCCGCGCGACCCGGCCGCCGACGCCGCCCGCATCGAGCACCGCCGCAGCCTCGTCCCGGCCATCGTCTACCCGGACAACCTGCCCGTCGTCGAGCGGCGCGACGACATCGCCGCCGCCATCCGCGACCACCAGGTCGTGGTCATCGCCGGGGAGACCGGATCCGGCAAGACGACCCAGATCCCCAAGATCTGCCTCGAGCTCGGCCGCGGTCTCGCCGGCATGATTGGGCACACCCAGCCCCGACGGATCGCGTCGCGGGCCGTCGCCGAGCGGATCTCTGAGGAGCTAGGCGTCGAGCTCGGCCAGGCCATCGGCTACCAGGTGCGCTTCACCGACCAGTCGAGCCGGGACACCCTCGTCAAGGTGATGACCGACGGCATCCTGCTGGCCGAGATGCAGCGCGACCGCGAGCTGCGCCGCTACGACACGATCATCATCGACGAGGCCCACGAACGCAGCCTCAACATCGACTTCATCATCGGCTACCTGCGCCAGCTGCTGCCGCGACGGCCGGACCTCAAGGTCATCATCACGTCGGCGACGATCGACCCCCAGCGCTTCGCGGAGCACTTCTCCAGCCAAGGCAAGCCCGCCCCAGTCGTCGAGGTGTCGGGTCGCACCTACCCCGTCGAGGTCCGCTACCGGCCGCTGTCCGGTGACACCCCGGACGACGAGCGCGACCAGGTCACCGGGATCACCGAGGCCGTCGAGGAGCTGTGGACCGAGAACCGCGAGGGCGACATCCTCGTCTTCCTCTCGGGCGAGCGGGAGATCCGCGACGCCGCCGACGCGCTGGCGGCCCTGGGCCTGCCGCAGACCGAGATCCTGCCACTCTTCGGTCGACTCTCCGCCGCCGAGCAGCACCGCGTCTTCTCCCGCCACGCCGGGCGGCGGGTCGTCCTGTCCACCAACGTCGCCGAGACGTCGCTGACCGTCCCGGGCATCCGCTACGTCATCGACACCGGCACCGCCCGCATCTCGCGCTACAGCCAGCGGACCAAGGTGCAGCGCCTCCCGATCGAGGCGATCAGCCGGGCCAGCGCCAACCAGCGGGCCGGCCGGTGCGGCCGGGTCGCCGAGGGGATCTGCATCCGGCTCTACTCCGAGGAGGACTACGCCGCCCGACCGGAGTTCACCGACCCCGAGATCCTGCGCACCAACCTCGCCTCGGTGATCCTCCAGATGACGACCCTCGGGCTCGGCGACGTCGCACGCTTCCCGTTCGTCGACCCGCCGGACTCGCGGCAGATCTCCGACGGCGTCCGGCTCTTGGAGGAGCTGCGGGCCTTCGAGCAGGAGGTGGAGGGTGACCCGAGGAGCCGGCGCAGGCTCACGGCATACGGGCGACAGATCGCCCTGCTGCCGCTCGACCCGCGCCTCGCGCGGATGGTCATCGAGGCGGACCGGCTCGGCTGCCTGCGCGAGGTGCTGGTCATCGTCGCCGCCATGAGCATCCAGGACCCACGCGAGAGACCGCTCGAGAAGCAGGAGCTCGCCAACGCCGCCCACAAGCGCTTCGCCGACGAGCACTCCGACTTCGTCGCCTACCTCAACCTCTGGCGCCATCTCAAGGAATCCCAGGACCTGTTGTCCGGCAGTGCTTTTCGCCGGATGTGCAAGGGTGAGTTCCTCCACTACCTGCGGATCCGGGAGTGGCAGGACCTGCACCAGCAGCTGCGGCAGGCGTGCAGGCAGGCCGGGTTGGACCCCAGCACCGGCACCGGCGCCGACGCGCCCGACCTCGACGCGATCCACCGCGCCCTGCTCTCGGGGCTGCTGTCGCACGTCGGGGTGCGCGATGAGGTGAAGCGCGACTACCTCGGCGCTCGCGGCGCGCGCTTCGGCATCTCACCGGGCTCCAGCCTCTTTCGCAAGCAGCCCCAGGTCGTCATGGCCGGGGAGCTCGTCGAGACCAGCCGCCTCTGGGCGCGCACCACGGCGCGGATCGACCCGCTCTGGGCGGAGGAGCTCGGCGAGCACCTCGTGAAGCGGTCCTACTCCGAGCCGCGCTGGTCGGCGAAGCAGGGCAGCGCCGTCGCGACCGAGCGGGTCACGCTCTACGGCGTGCCGCTCGTCGTCGCGAGGACGGTCGGGTATGCCGCGGTGAACCCCGAGGAGGCCCGCGACCTCTTCATCCGGCGGGCTCTCGTCGAGGGCGACTGGACGACCCGCCACCGCTTCTTCCACGACAACGCCGCGCTCGTGACGCGCCTGTCGGAGCTCGAGGCGCGCACCCGACGACGCGACATCCTCGTCGACGACGAGACGCTGGTGCAGTTCTACGAGACCCGGATCCCGGCCGACGTCGTCTCCGGACGGCACTTCGACTCGTGGTGGAAGAAGGCGTCCCGCCGCGATCCGCAGCTGCTGACCTTCACCGAGGACCTCCTCGTCAGTGACACCGCCGGGCGGGTCAACCGGGACGACTATCCGTCGACCTGGCGTCAGGGCGACCTCGAGCTGTCGGTCACCTACCAGTTCGAACCGGGCACCGCGGACGACGGCGTGACGGTCCACGTCCCCGTCGAGGTCCTCAACCGGGTGGGCGCGGACGGCTTCGACTGGCAGGTGCCCGGGTTGCGCGAGGACCTCGTCACCGCACTGATCCGGTCGCTGCCCAAGGTCACCCGCCGCCTGCTCGTCCCCGCGCCCGAGCACGCGGCGGCCGCGACCCGCGAGCTCGCCTCGCGTGGTCTCGGTCCCGACGACGGGCCGTTGACCGCGGTGCTCGGCCGGGTGCTGCGCGAGACGCACGGTGTCGTCATCGCGCCGGGGGACTGGGACGTGAACCGGGTGCCGCCCCACCTGCGGCTGACCTTCACGGTCGAGGACCCGCGTGGCCGCGCCCTCGTGAAGGGACAGGACCTCGAGTCGGTGCGGGACGCCGCCGCGCCCCAGGTCCGCCAACAGGTGGCCTTCGCCGGCGCGGCCGTCGAGCGAAAGGGCCTGCGGGAGTGGACGATCGGGGAAGTCCCCCACGACTTCACCTCGACATCACAGGGCGGTCGCACGGTCCTGGGCTTCCCGGCCCTCGTCGACGACCGCGACTCGGTGTCGCTGCGGATCCTCCCCACGCGCTCGGAGGCGACAGCGGAGCACCGGGTCGGCGTCCGCAGGCTGCTCATCCTCGGGACGTCGCCGCCCTGGAAGCAGGTGCTGGGCCGCCTCTCGAACACCCAGAAGCTCGCGCTCGGGCACAACCCCCACGGGTCGGTGCCGAAGCTGCTCGACGACTGTCTGGCGGCAGCCGTCGACGCCATCGCCGCGGAGCGCATCGACCACGAGGTGCGCACCCCGGAGGACTTCGCCGCAGCGCTGGCGGCCGTCCGGACCCACGTCGCGGCCAAGGTCGTGCAGGTCGTCGCCCTGGTGGAGCCGGTCCTGGCCAGGCACCTCCAGGTGGTCCGCCGGCTCGACGCCATGGCCGCCCCGGCCCTCACCCCTCTGGTCACCGACGTCCGGGCCCAGCTCGCCGAGCTGATCCGGCCCGGGTTCGTCGCGGACACGGGCTTCTCGCGCCTCGGCGACCTCGACCGCTATCTGCGCGCGGTCCTGCACCGGCTCGACCGCGCCCCCGCGGACCTCGCCCGTGACTCCCGCGCAGCCGAGGAGGTGCTCACGGCGGAGCACGCGTATGCCACTCTGCTGGCGACGCTGCGCCCCGCCCAGCGGGCGAGCGACGACGTCGTGGCGATCGGCTGGATGCTCGAGGAGCTGCGCATCTCCCTCTTCGCGCAGACCCTCGGCACGGCATACCCGGTCTCGGGGAAGCGGGTCCAGCGCGCCATCGACGCAATCGAGCGGGACTGAGTGCTCCTGCGGGTGCAACCTGATCCCGGCGGACCGGAATCACTGGCCCCCCGACGGCGTTGAGCCCCATGAGGGACGATGGTTCCCTCCGACGAGATGTTCCGAGGACGAGGAAGGCCCACCGTGCAGGACCCATCGGCGCTCTACCGTTTCGAGACCGACACCACGATCGACCCGGCGTCGGCCCGGGCCTCCGTCCTGCTCGTCGCGCTCGGCGGGTTCATCGACGCAGGTCGCACCCAGCAGGTGCTGACCGACCACCTCCTCGGCAGCCACGACCACACCGTGCTCGCCTCCTTCGACATCGACCAGCTCCTGGACTACCGGGGGCGGCGCCCGATGATGACCTTCGACCGGGACCGCTACACGAGCTATGCCGACCCGTCGCTGCTGCTCTACCGCATGCTCGACAAGGACGGCCACCCCTTCCTGCTGCTCTCGGGCGCCGAGCCCGACTACCAGTGGGAACGCGTCATCGAGGCCATCACGGGCCTGATCAGCATCCTCGGTGTCGAGCTGACTGTCAGCGTCCACGGCATCCCCATGGCGGTCCCGCACACCCGCCCGATCGGTTTGACCGCGCACGCGACCAACCCCCGGCTCATCACCGACCACGAGGCCGTCTTCGGTGCCGTGCAGGTGCCCGGCAGCCTCAGCTCCCTGCTCGAGCTGCGTCTCGGTGAGAGCGGCCGCGACGCCCTGGGGTTCGCTGTCCACGTCCCCCACTACCTCGCCCAGGCGGAGTTCGCCGACGCGGCGCTCGCCGGCCTCGCCGCTGTCGCCGGGGCCACCGGGCTCAACCTCGGCTCGGACGACCTCGCGGCCGCGGCCGGGCTCAACCGCGCCGAGATCAACCGCGAGATCGCGGGCTCGGACGAGGTCGCCACCGTCGTGGAGGCCCTCGAGCGCCAGTACGACACCTTCATGCAGGGCCGGGAGCGGCCCAGCCTGCTCGCCACCGAGATCTCCGAACTGCCGTCGGCGGACGAGATCGGCGCTGAGCTGGAGGCCTTCCTCAAGGACGTCACCACGGATGTCTCCAGGGACGCCACCGAGGACGGCACGGGGACGAGCGGCCCCACCGGCCCGGATGACCAGCCCTCGACCTGACCTCGGGGCCCGGGTCAGCCCCGGGTTGCTGGACACGTCAGCCCCGGGTTGCTGGCGGCGTCACCCCTTGGCCTCGGACCAGCGGTGGATGACGCTCGTGTCCACCACGAACCGCACCCGGTCGCTGCCCGTCCACCGGCGGGCACTGGCGGTTAGGGACGAGACGACGAGACGCCGGACCTCCGCGGCGGACGACTCCGGGGCGTGGACCAGCAGCTCGTCGTGCAGGCAGAGGACGATCTCGGCGCCCGAGGGGGCCACCGCGTGGCGGACCGTCGCGGCCCATGCCTTGAAGAGCTCGGCTGCCGAGCCCTGGATGACGGCGTTGCGCGCGAAGCGTCCCCGCGCGGAGTCGACGGCCTGTGCCTCGGCCCCGTCGACCGGGGGACCGCTCGGCTCGCCCGCCGCGAGGGTGGCCCCGAGAGCAATCCGGCGGCCCCCGAAGGTGCGCAGGGCCCCGCGCCCGACGCCCGCGGCATATGCGTCGTCGAGCAGGCGCATTGCCACCGGATAGGCACGCTCGAGGTCCTTGAGCGCTTCGCCCGCAGAGCCTGATCGCTGGCCGTACATCGCCGCGAGGACGGCGATCTTGGCGACCGGCCGGTCGATGCTGAGCTTGGCCGCCACCGGCGCGTAGAGGTCGTCGGCCCGGGTGGCCTCCGCGAACGCGCGGTCCCCGGAGACCACGGCGAGGACCCGGGGCTCGATCTGGCCGAGGTCCGCCCGCACGAAGACGTGTCCCGGGCGGGCCGCGATGGCCGGTCTCAGCGGAGCGGGCAGGTTGTGCAGACCGTTCTGCGCGGTCATCCTGCCCGCTGCGCCGTCGCACGCCGTCCAGCCACCACGGAGCCGGTCGTCCGGTCCGACGTGCTCGTCGAGCCACCGGTAGCCGTAGGTCGTGGCGATCCGCTCGTCCTTGCGCCACTGCAGGAGCGCCTCGACGAGCGGATGCGTCCCCCTGAAGGGCTCGAGGACCCAGGCGCGGGTGTTGGGCACCCGGACCCCGACGGCGGCAAGCAACTCGCGGACCTGGAGGGGGTTGCGCAGGTCGGTGCTCTCCCGCCCCGGTGCGTGCACGAGGACGGCGCGGTCCCGTTCGGCCCGGATCGCGGCTGCCTCCGCGTCGGAGCCGGGACGGCGTCCCGCCGAGCCGGCGATGAGCTCCTCGGCCACCGCCCGGTCGACCGGCAGGCCGTCGCGCTCGAGCTCTACGCACAAAAGGGCGGCGGCCGACTCCGAGTGCGCCGTGCGCACCGCGCGGGGCCCGACGTGCGCCAGCGCGGCCTCCTGGCGGCGGCCGACCTCAAGCAGCAGGTCGGCCAGCCCTCGCAGCCGCGCCTCGCCCAGCGCCCACGACGGCTCGAACGCGTCGACGCGCAGGTGCCCGTCCGCCCGGAGCGGGGAGGCCGGGTCGTCCGGCACCGACGACCCGTCGTCGAAGAAGTCGAAGAGGTCGCCGCCGGGTCGGGTTGGCAGGCTCGACGGGTCGAGTGCGTTGAGGCTCGCCCAGACGCGGGGCGGGTCGGCGGCCCAGCCGCCGTGCAGGATCCGGTGGGCCTCGGCGACGTCCCAACAGCGGGCGACGGTGACGCCCGCCCCCGCGACCGTTC
The DNA here is from genome assembly GCF_046595215.1 of Lapillicoccus sp. Taxonomy (NCBI): domain Bacteria; kingdom Bacillati; phylum Actinomycetota; class Actinomycetes; order Micrococcales; family Intrasporangiaceae; genus Lapillicoccus; species Lapillicoccus sp. The sequence continues at coordinate 34,939 of NZ_JBKJPP010000130.1, forward strand.
GTAGCACGGCCCCGGCGCTGGTGACGAGCCACCTCGGGTGGTCGCGCTGCTCGAGGCGTCGGACCGCCTCGACGAGGCGGCCCCGGGCCACCATGACGGCGTCGGCACCGGCGCCGATGACGGCGTGGGCATCGCCGATGACCAGGGGGAGCATGGTCCCATCCAACCCGAGAACCCGACGCCACCGACGCCACCGACGCCCAAGACGCCCCACGCCCCTCGTCCCCCGGCGCGGCCGCGAGGGGCGAGCACCCGGCATACCCGGCCGTGGGTGCGCGCAGCGGGCGGTGAGCGGGAACCGACCCCGGGTGGCGCACGTTGCGTCAGTTGCGCCGTCTGGGCCACCTCGAAAGGATGGGGCCGGCCGGCTAACCCGGCCACCGACGGTGGCCGGCGACGAAAGGGAATCACTGTGGGGATCTTCGGTTTCGGTGACGACGACAAGGGCACCTCGGCAAAGGCTGCCGGTGGCGCCCTGTCGATGGCCGAGCGCCAGCAGGAGCCGCGGGGCCTCGCGGGCATGGCGACCGGTCTCGTGGAGCGCCTGCTGGACACGGGCATCGACGGCGCGGGTCCCCTCCCGTCCGCCCAGAAGGTCGCGGACTCCGCCCTCAGCGGTGCCCCCGACGCCGAGGCGGCCATCGACCGGGTCGTGCGAGCGCACCTCGCCTACGCCGGCGCCGGCGGATTCCTGACCGGGCTCGGAGGCTTTGTCACGATGCCCGTCGCGCTGCCGGCAAACGTCCTCGAGTTCTACCTCGTCGCGACCCGGATGACGGCGGCGGTCGCCTCGTTGCGTGGCTACGACATCCGCCAGGGCCAGATCCGCACCGCCGTCCTCCTGACGCTGGTCGGCGCGGACGCCGACGACCTGCTCAAGAAGGCCGGCGTCGCCGCGACCTCCCACCGGCTCACCAACCTCGCGGCCGGCCGGCTGCCCGGCCCGGCCCTCATGGTGGTCAACAAGGCCATCGGCTTCCGCCTCGTCTCGCAGGTCGGCCGGTCGACCTTTGCCAGGCTCGGCAAGGCCGTCCCGGTGGTCGGTGGCGCGGTGGGCGCCGGCCTTGACGTCTACATGCTGAAGAAGATCTCCGACAACGCCCGCAGGGAGTTCCCGCCCCGCGCGCTCCCGACGTCCTGACGTCGCGACATGCCGACGTCGCGTCGTCCTGAGGCTCTGACGAGCATGGACCTCGGCCATGGGTGTCCACAGGGGTTCTGCACGCCGTCCCACGGTCCACAGCCGAAGGAGCGGGCAGTGGCGGGGGTCCGCACGGCGAACGCACGATCGCCGCATGACACCAACCATCCGCCTGCGCGGCCCCGCCGACATCATCGCCGTCCTGCCCTACCACTTGGGCTACCGACCGTCCGACTCCCTCGTCCTCGTCTGTCTCGAGGGCAACCGCCTCGCCTTCGTCGCCCGCCTCGACCTGCCGCCGCCTGACGTCGACGAGTGGGCGGTTGTCGACGAGCTGCTGCCGTACGTCCTGCGGGAGGCTCCGGACCGCGTCGTCCTCGTGGGTTTCGAGACCGTGGCGGGCCGGGCCCAGCCCATCGTCGCCGCGATGCACGACGCCCTCCTCGACGAGGACATCGAGGTGGCCGACCGGCTGCTGGTGCGAGACGGCCGCTGGTGGTCCCTCGGCTGCACCGACGGCTGCTGTCCGGCCGAGGGCCAACCGCTGCCGGGGGACGAGGACGTGCCGGCCATCGCCGACTACGTGCTCCTCGGGCGACGGCCGGCCCTGAGCCGGGCCGATCTCGACGCGCGCCTCGCGCCGGGTCCGGTCGACGGGGCGATGACCGACCGGTGCACCAGGCTGAGCGCCGACCTGGCGGCGGCCGCCCGCCGTGGTGGGTCTCCCCAGCGGTCGTGGTGCCGCTCGGCCCTCAGCGCGTGGGGGGACCTGCTCGACGTCGACGACGAACCCGGCCGGCCCGGCGCGGAGCTGACGCTCGAGACGTGGGCACGCCTGGTCGTCTCCTTGCGGGATCGAAACCTGCGCGACCTCGTCATCGCGTGGATCTGCCCCGGCACCCTCTCGCTGGAGGTCTTCGAGCCAGCCCTGCTCGAGCTCGCCGAGAGCCACCTTCCGCCTCGCGGACGTGACGGCGCACGTCTACCGCAGGAGTGGGCGCGCGAGCACGACCGGGTGACCGAACGGCTCGCCGACCTGTGCCGTCACGGCCCGGCCGAGCTGTCGCCCGGCCCACTGACCGTGCTGGCCAGCTTCACCTGGTGGCTCGGCGACGGCGCCCTGACGCGCACCGCCCTCGAGCGGGCCCTTGAGGTGGACCCGGACTACCGGCTCGCCCAGCTCCTCGAGCGGATGGTCACCCTCGCCATCAGACCCGGGTGCGCCGCCTGACGTGCGCGCCGGGGCGCCCGGCAGGGTTGCGCCCACCGGCTCCGCACGGGGTGGCATCACCGGGTCCGGACCGGGTTCCACCAGCTGGACAGGGGCCTGCCAAGGCGTGGGCACTGATCGCTATAGTGGTGACAGGTCATGAGCTCCAGCGCACAGCCCCGGCTTGCTGGACGGCAACCCTCCACTTGCGGCGGGGTGCCCCGGGTGATGACCGGGTCCGGCCACACGGTCCGGGCAAGCGCGAGCACCCAGGAGCGATCCGATGACTGTGACCGAGGACCCCGCAGTGGTGACGGGCGCGTGGCGCCAGGGCGACCCGGTCGGGGACCGGGCCTTCCTGGCCGTCGGTGACCTCGACCTGGAGCGGGGCGGCGTGCTCCCCGGGGTCTGCGTCGCCTACGAGACGTGGGGGACCCTCAACGCGGCAGCCGACAACGCGGTGCTGATCGAGCACGCGCTGACCGGGGACAGCCACGTCGTCGGCCCCACCGCTCCCGGTCATGCGTCGCCGGGCTGGTGGGACGGGCTCATCGGGTCAGGCCGGCCGCTGGACACCGACCGCTGGTTCGTGGTCGCGAGCAACGTCCTGGGGGGATGCCAGGGCACCACGGGTCCGTCGACCCCGACGAGCGACGGCCGCCCGTGGGGCAGCCGCTTCCCGTTCGTCACGATCCGCGACCAGGTCGAGGCCGAGCTGCGTCTCGCCCAGGCCCTCGGCATCGAGACCTGGGCCGGCGTGATCGGTGGCTCGATGGGCGGGATGCGCGCACTCGAGTGGGCCGTCACCCACCCCGGGCGGGTGAGCCGGGCGATCGTCCTGGCCAGCACGGCATACGCGACGGCCGACGAGATCGCCTGGTGCCAGCCGCAGCTGCTCGCCATTCGTCAGGACGCGAACTTCCACGGCGGTGACTACTACGACCGCGGCGCCGGACCGGACGCCGGCATGGGCATCGCGCGGCGCATCGCCCACGTCACCTACCGCAGCGGCCTCGAGCTCGACGACCGGTTCGGGCGGGAGGCGCAGGCACGCGAGCAGCCCCTCGGCGCGGGGGGACGGTATGCCGTGGAGAGCTACCTCGACCACCACGCCGGCAAGCTGGCTCGACGCTTCGATGCCAACAGCTACGTCGTCCTGTCGGAGGCGATGAACTCGCACGACGTGGGCCGGGGACGCGGCGGGTTGGCGGCGGCTCTGGCCCAGGTCACCGCCGCGACGACCATCGTCGGGGTCGACTCCGACCGCCTCTACCCCGTGCGGCTGAGCACCGAGATGGCCGCGGGGATCCGCGACTCGGCGCAGCACACGATCAGCTCTCGCTACGGGCACGACGGGTTCCTCATCGAGATCGAGGCCGTGGGGGCGATCGTCCGGGACGCGCTGGGGTGACCGACGTGGCGCGGCGTGACGGCGCCTGCTCCGGGAGTCCCACGGGAGCGGGCGCCATCCGGTAGCGTCGGCGTCGACGTGGGGGATGCTCGCAGCCCCGGCGCACTGCCTGACGAGGAGGCTCCGCCCGTGACGATCGTGGTTGGCTACGTCCCGACGAAGGAAGGTCGGGCCGCACTGCGGCGCGCTGCGCAGGAGTGTCAGGTGCGTCGGTCGGCGCTGATCGTCATCAACTCCAACCGGGGGGGCGGCCACTACGACCCCGACGAGGCGTCCCGGTTCGAAGGCGAACTCGAGCAGGTCAAGGCCCAGCTGGACGCCGCCGGCCTGGTGCTCGAGGTCCGCCAGCTGGTCCGCGGCAACGACCCGGCCGAGGACCTCATCCTGGTCGCCGAGGAGGTCAGGGCCGAGTTCATCGTCATCGGCCTGCGCCGACGCACCCCGGTGGGCAAGCTCATCCTCGGCTCCAACGCCCAACGGATCCTGCTCGACGCCCCCTGCCCCGTCCTCGCGGTGAAGGCCGGCCCGGTCGAGGAGTGACGGGACCGAGAGGCCTGTGAATGCGGCGTTCGTCGTGAACATGCCGCCCTTCCGTCGTCAGGGCTGGCCCGGCGGAAGGGGCGTTTCGACTATAGCGGCCTCGGCGTTTTATAATGGTAACGAGCACGGACGAGCAAGGGCCGGAGCAGGACCTCACTCACGATCGGTCTCCCCGCCCCGAGCAGTCCGCAAGGAACTCCCTCCTCTCAACATGATCACCCTCGCGGGCGCATCCAGTGGTGCTGTCGCATGCGTCGCGACGAAAGGTAGTCGGTGTCAGTGTCAAAGGTCCCTCAGACCGAGCAGAACCCCCCCAAGGCTCTTCCCAAGGAGTTCTCCCATCCTGCGCTCCAGCAGCTGCTGGCGAGCGGGACGACGCATGGCAGCGTGGACGGACACCAGCTGCGCGCCGCGATCGAGGGCGCCCAGATCACCCCCACCCGGATGAAGGTGGTGCTCCGCGCCCTCGATGAGCAGGGGATCACGGTGACCCTCGACGAGGAGACGGCCCGCCGTGCGGTCGCCACGACGACGGCCAAGCGCACGACGACCGCAGTGGCGAACAAGGCTGCTGCCAAGTCGGCGACCAAGAAGACGACCGCGAAGGCTGCCCCCGAGACCGCCCCCGGGGGCTCGGCGCCGAAGGCTGCCTCCTCGAAGAAGGCCTCCCCCGCGAAGAAGGCCGCGGCGTCCAAAAGCACGACTGGCGCCGTCGCGGACGCCGCCGCCACGCCAACGAGGGCCGGGGCCGCCAAGAAGGCCGCTGCCCCGACCAAGGCCGCCGCGAAGAAGGCTGCGGCCGCGGCGAAGGGCAGCGACGACGAGGAGGTCGACGAGGCCGAGCTCGCCAAGATCGCCGCGGGCGAGGACGACGACGAGGACGGCGAGGACGCCACCCCCCAGACGGGCGCGCGCGAGGTGAAAAAGCCCGCCGAGGGCTCCGAGGAGGCCGGCTTCGTCATCCGTGACGACGACGAGGACGACGCCCCCGCGCAGACGGTCGTCACCGCGGGTGCGACCGCCGACCCGGTCAAGGACTACCTCAAGCAGATCGGCAAGGTGGCCCTGCTCAACGCCGAGCAGGAGGTCGACCTCGCCAAGCGGATCGAGGCTGGCCTGTTCGGTGAGGAGCGGCTCAACTCGGGCGACAAGATCGAGATGAAGCTCAAGCGCGAGCTGTGGTGGATCGCCCAGGACGGCAAGAAGGCCAAGAACCACCTGCTGGAGGCCAACCTGCGCCTCGTGGTCTCCCTGGCCAAGCGCTACACCGGCCGCGGCATGCTCTTCCTCGACCTCATCCAGGAGGGCAACCTCGGTCTCATCCGGGCGGTCGAGAAGTTCGACTACACCAAGGGCTACAAGTTCTCGACCTACGCGACGTGGTGGATCCGCCAGGCGATCACCCGGGCGATGGCCGACCAGGCACGCACGATCCGCATCCCGGTCCACATGGTCGAGGTCATCAACAAGCTCGCCCGCGTCCAGCGCCAGATGCTCCAGGACCTCGGCCGCGAGCCCACCCCGGAGGAGCTCGCCAAGGAGCTCGACATGACCCCCGAGAAGGTCGTCGAGGTCCAGAAGTACGGTCGTGAGCCGATCTCCCTGCACACCCCCCTGGGCGAGGACGGTGACAGCGAGTTCGGGGACCTCATCGAGGACTCCGAGGCGGTCGTGCCGGCCGACGCCGTGAGCTTCACGCTGCTGCAGGAGCAGCTCCACTCGGTGCTCGACACCCTCTCGGAGCGCGAGGCCGGCGTGGTCTCGATGCGCTTCGGCCTCACCGACGGGCAGCCCAAGACCCTCGACGAGATCGGCAAGGTCTACGGCGTGACGCGCGAGCGGATCCGCCAGATCGAGTCCAAGACGATGAGCAAGCTGCGCCACCCGTCACGCTCGCAGGTCCTGCGCGACTACCTGGACTGACAGTCCCCGTCGAAAACTGGTGATCCGCAGGTAGCACAGCACTCCCGGTCCAGATGTCAGAGTTGAGTGCGTGGGGTGTCCAGCCGACCGGCGCCGAGGGATCTCCCAGTCAATGATTGCTGGCCATCGCTGCACCTTCGTCGTCGACCCGTTCGCCGGGGCCCCTGAGAGCAGTCGGCCTGCAAGATACCGGACGTTGTACATGACCCCCCAGACGGGTCATGTGCACGGACGACACGACCGCCTACCGTGGTGTCATGTCGAATGGCGACCCGCACGAGCATGAACCGCTGACGGATGAGGTCCTGGCCGACGAGATCGAGCTCCTCGGTGACGTCATGACGGCCACGACCGAGCACGAGGGGCCCCTGCGGGACCAAGACCTGGACGACGCGCTCGGCACGTGACCGACGCAGGCTCGAGGGGCAGCGTCTCGACGCCCCCCAGTGCCCAGAGGGGAGCCTGCTGCGGACGGCGATGCCGCCGCAGCGTCTGTCCTTCGACTTATTCTCCTGCGAGATAGCGGAGGCGAGGAGGACGACGCGGGCCTAGAGTTGGGTCGCCCCCCGGCAGAACCAGAACAGACCACTTCGAACGTCGGAACCGCACGGACCGTGGACTCGACCCGATCGGTGACCCGATCTCCCTTCTGCACGCGGGTTCTGGCGGAGGCTGCCTGAGCTTCCTCCGGCACGGAGGTAGACCGCGGGGCGCGTGGTAGGGCCCGTCGCCAGTTGTGCAACGACGGGCCCTACCAGCGGTCGGTTCGAGGGCTACCCGATAACGGTGAATGGGCCAGCGGTGCCACCGACTGACGACTCGATCCAGACGGTCCCAAGGTTGGTCGGTCCCGCCGCCGCGTTCCTCAGGCGTAGGTCAAACACGCCGCCGGTTGCGGGAGCGGCCGCCGCCGTCATGGTCGCCCGCCCCAGCACGGGTCCGCTGGGGCTGCCCTTGTGCACGGTGATGACGCCGCCGACCACAGATCCGACGCCGGTGACCCGGAAGTCACCGACCTTCCATCTGCCGGTCCCGATGGACACCTGGTCCGGCTTCGGGGTGACCAGGACGTCGTCGGTCTTGACGGTGGTCCCCGATGTGACCGTAAGTCGGAAGGTCAGCGCCTTGTTCGTCATCGGGTCCTTGTAGAGCGCCAGGGTGAAGCTGGGGCTCAGCGTGGCCGAGCCGGTGAGGGTCACCTGGTCCGGGTCG